>CAZKOC010000132.1:0-6130 GCA_964554275.1 uncultured Weeksellaceae bacterium | reverse complement strand
CCTTCTTCCGCATTTTCTATGATTAATTCCTCACCAAATGCATTTATGTAATGTTTTGTACGGCCCGAAACGACAATCCGGAACGGATTTAATGAAGTAAATTTTACTGTATCACCAATGACATAACGCCATAAACCACCGTTGGTTGTAATGACCAAGGCGTAATTTTTTCCGGTTTCCACATTTTCCAGGGTTACAGTTTTCGGATTTTCAGAACCAAATTCATCCATCGGTATGAATTCATAAAAAATACCGTTGTCCAAAAGCAGCAACATATCTTTGGAATGGCTTTGGTCCTGGATTCCAAAGAATCCTTCCGAAGCATTGTAAATTTCATAGAAATTCAAATTTTTCCGTGTAAGGTTTCTATAATTATCTTCATAAGGTTTAAAGCTGATCCCTCCATGAAAGAAAACTTCCAATTCCGGCCAGATTTCATCCAGGTGCGTTTTTTCTGTCTGATTCAAAACATGATTGAGCAAAACGAGCATCCACGAAGGAACTCCGGTCAGACAGCCAATATCTTCTTTTGTAACCGCGTCTGCAATGGCTTTCATTTTGGTTTCCCATTCACTCATCAAAGAAATTTGCTTGTTAGGGGCATTTCTTAATTCTGCATAAAAAGGCAGGTTATCAATCAATATTGCAGATAAATCTCCAAAAAGCGTATCGTACTTTTGGTAAATTTCACTGCTTCCGCCCAGTCTCAAATTCTTATTCTTAAAAATTTCAGTTTCAGGATGATTATTCAGGTAGATTGCAAACATCATTTTTCCGGCTGCATAGTGGCAATCTTCCAGCGATTGATCACTGATAGGGATGAACTTGCTTTTGGCGTTGGTAGTTCCTGAAGATTTAGCAAACCATTTTATTTTCCCTTTCCATGTAACATCTGAAATGCCCTTTCTGGCCTTATCTATAAAAGGTTCAAAGGCTTCGTAAGTGACCAGGGGAACTTGTGCTTTGAAAGATTCGTAAGAATTCACATCATTGAACCCATACAGGTTGCCGTACTCCGTGTTTCTGGCGATGGATAAATTACTAAAGAGAATGTTTTCCTGTGTTTCGATTGGATATTTTATGAAATTTTCAATCTGGCGCATGCGCTTGCTCATTACCATTTCCATAACCTTATTGACCAATCCGAGTGCCGGCATATTTTTGTACTTTAGTCACAAATTTAAGCAAAGACGATGACTTTTGAAGGACAGATACGCAAGATGATTACGGAAAACGGCAACCCGATTCATTATTATTTGAATTTGAAAGATGATTACCTGGACGTAAATCAGCAAATAGGGAAGAAAATCATGATTTATCATGACCATAATGAATGCCTGAATTGTGGTTTGGACAAGGAGATTTATCGTATGGGATATTGTAAATCTTGTTTTTTCACAGTTCCTGAAGCCAATGAAAATATCATCCGCCCTGAACTTTCCAAGGCGCATTTAGGTATAGAAGAACGTGATTTGGAATGGGAGATGAAATTCCAGTTGCAGCCGCATATTGTTTATTTGGCGGTTTCATCTGACATAAAAGTAGGGGTAACGAGAGAGAAGCAAATCCCGACAAGATGGATTGACCAGGGGGCATCTTATGCTACCATTCTGGCAAAAACAAATAACCGTTATGAAGCAGGAATGATAGAAGTCGCTTTAAAAAATCATGTGGCTGACAAAACCAGTTATCAGAAAATGCTCAAAAATGACGTTCCTGAGATTGATTTAATTCAGCAAAAAGAATTGTTAAAAATATTTTTACCGGAGGAGCAGGCGGGTTTCTATATTCCTGATGAAACCATTTATACACTTCAATACCCTGTTCTGAATTACCCGCAAAAAGTTAAATCACTTTCACTTTCCAAACAAAGGGAATTCGAAGGTACATTGACAGGAATCAAAGGCCAGTATTGGATTTTTGAAGACGGGACGGTCTGGAATGTTCGCGGGCATGAAGGTTTTTATGTAAAAATTGAAATATAAAAATGCCCGACAATTCGCCGGGCACCTGCTTAAATTTCCCTAACTAACATTATGAGATTATTTTTTAATGAATTTCTGCGTATTTATTTTTCCCGAAACCGTTGAAACTTTTACAATATATGTTCCTTTGGGAAACAAAGAAACATTTATAACGTTTTGTTTTGTGGAAACAATTTTTTGGCCCGATGTGTTGAAAACCTCGACTGACTGAATCTTTTCTTCACTTATTATATTTAATTGATCTTCAGTAGGATTTGGATATAATTTAATAGAATTTTTCAAGAAATTCTGATCGTTAATACCTAAATTAGGATTAGTAAAAATATAGGCAGATCCGGCATCCATCATTTCATTTTCTCCATTTTGGTCAAAATCATCACGAGGCGAACCAATGATCACATTGCCTGCATGAAGATCAACACTCCATCCGTAGAAATCTTGTAAAATGTCATCTTCTGCCTCTATGGATTGTACCTCTTCCCATTGCCCGCTCTCGGTTTTATTATACAAAAATACTTCTCCGGGCTCTTCTCCATAGACATGAGGGGACGAGATAATCATTTGGTTCCCATCCATTTTACACATCCAGGCAAAATAAGTGTTTTCATCAGAAACGGGGCTTGGTATTTTTTGAATTTCAATCCATTCTCCCTCATTATTTCTTTCAAAGATATACGCGGCTGCAATATTTCCACCAACACTTCCTTCTGCATAGGCGCCCACAACTAACTGATCATTGTAAATACTTACTGAGTTACCAAAATAGGAATTAGGCTGAGGATCTGAAGCTGTAATTTTTTGGAGAAATTCCCAAGTACCGTCATTTCCTTTTTCAAATATGTATGCACTTCCGGCACCATTATCTTCTCCACTTGCACCAGCAATCAGAAAATTGCCTGAAATACTTACCCCTATCCCGAAAGTTCCGCTTTCTATTGCTTCGGGAGGTGTAATTTTTTGTACCTCACTCCAGGTATCTTCATTCCTTTCAAAAACATAGACGGAACCCAGCCAGTTAAATTCCCCCGGGGCACCGGCAATGATCGTGTTACTATCAACATCTAATGTGGTTGGATTCATTCCCAGCATAGCTCCATCACTATAATCTGAAGCAGTAATTTTTCTAATAAAAACCCAGGTATTTCCGACTAGTTCATAAACATAAAGCCCTCCCGCTCTTATGACGCCGTTGATGTCAGCTCTTCCTGAGGCAATTACCATAAAATTGTTGGATAATTTTACACCCCCTCCAAATTCTGCCATTTCAAGCGCATCATCTGCAACGATTTTTTGAGAAAATCCCCAATCTCCGTTTTCGTCTTTTTTGTAAATGTAGGCAGCCCCGGCAGCTATTGATTCACGAGAAGCTCCTACTATAGCAAAATTATCGTTAATTGCAGCAGATGTTCCGAATTCTGCACGGCTTTCACGGTCTCCGGTGATTTTAGAGGTTTGTTGAAACTGTGCATTTGCTATGATTGATAAACAAAAAACACTCGCGGTTAAAGTTGGTTTGTAAGTTTGTAAAAATGTTTTAATCATGTGTTAAATTTTGATTTGTGAATTTGATAAATAATTTTCAGAATAGTCTAGAATTGATTAGGACATTTTGTGACATACAAATTAAACGACTGATTTGTAGTTCTTTTCATTTTTTCGTTACAATTGTATTTAATAAAAAAGCCCTCAGAAATTCTGAGGGCTTTCATAAAAAAAGTATAAAATTATTTTTTAATCAATTTTTGCGTTTCTGTTTTTCCGTTTTGCAATTGAATTTTTACCAAATAAATACCATTATTCAAATGAGAGACACTTACCTTATTTGAACTTGAAGAAAGTATTTTTTGTCCGGTCAATGAATAAATTTCAACCGAATTGATTTCTTCTTTGCTTACAACATTTACGAAATCGCTTGTTGGATTCGGATAAATTACAGTTGAATTTTTAGAAAGCAAATCGGAATCAATCACTTTCAATGTTGTTAAATCTATGGTGAATTTAATGACACCCAACCCTGATGTTCCCACAAAAACATCTACGAATTCATCATAAAAATTGAAATCGGTAGAAGAAAAAACATTTGAGGAATTAAGAAACATAACCTCTTCATCTGCAATGTTTATCCAGGTTTCCCCTCCGTCTTTTGAGTAAGCCAGTTTAAATTCCGAAGCGTCTGAATCGTGTGTTGCGGCTATGATTTTTCCATCTGTAACAGTGGAATGTTTCATATTGTGTACAAATGAATTGTTTAACTGTGTCCAGTTTGCTCCATTATCAACAGATGTGAAAATTCCTTTGTTTGTAGCAATTGATAACTGGTTTGGGTTCAATGGATTTTGAGTTAGTTTGAAAATCATGTCGGAATTAATATTCAGTGTCTCCAAACCATTGCTGCTAACTGTCCAGGAGCTTCCGCCATTGGTAGATTTGTGAATACGGCTTCCTTTGGCTACGGTCACGTTTTGTGAGTTTTCCGAATCAAAAAGAATACCCGTGACAACTCCTGAAGAGGAAGGAAGATTTATTGAATTAGCCTGAACATTATCTAAATCGGAGAAATCGATTTCATAAATCTCAGGATTGTCACCAAAAGATGAAAATGATGCCCAGATTTTATCTGAATCAGGTAAGGCAGCTACATCATGTAAATTATTTGAAAAAATGGAATGAATCTGATGCTGGGTCTCACCATGATCGTCACTTACTTTTAAATTAGAACCCATAAATCCACCCGAAAAAGTGAAAACCCTGCCGGGAAGATTCCTGTCTATGAATACAGTTGTACCGGAATTATTGGTCACAAAATTCAAAGGCATAATGTTGTATGCGCCTTCTTCATTTGTTTGGAAATTTTTATGTGCAAATCCATATTGAACACCATAATATAAATGTTCTTCTTCGCCGTTATTGAAATAACTGATTTGTCCGTCTGAAGCAAAATAGGGTGTTTTCACCCTTACCATTGTTTCACCCTTATTGGTTGAAAACATCGGATAATAATTTGCTGAAATAAATACTTCATTTTCAACAAACGGGTTGAATGAAGCATCGAGTCCGTAAGAGTATTCTTCCGGGTTGTCCAGTGCGTCCGGGTAAACATGCAATGTCCATGTTGCCCCACCATCATTTGAAATGGCAACTTCATTATCTTCCAGTATGATCATATTTGATGGATCGGAAGGGTTGAATTGAATTATATTGATACAGTCCAGTAAATAATCTGTCCAGGCAATCGGAACTATATTCCATGTATCTCCTCCATCGGAGGATTTGTATAGATTTTCAGGATATTCACCAAAACTTATTCCGGTTCCTACCCAAATTTCATTAGCATTTGTGGGATTAAAAGTAATGGGTTGAAGCACAATCCCGACAATTTTTTCCTCCCATGTTTGTCCGCCGTCTTCCGAAATCAATAAACCACCATCAGTATTCGTATCGCCATTTCCTCGTGTAATGTACAGTTTTGCAGGATTTTCAGGATGAATGGCTACCTGTCCTGTGAAAATATTGAGATTGTCAGCGGTATAATAAACCTCATTCCAGGTTTCGCCGGCATCCGTTGTATAAAATGTTTTTTCAAGATTTGCGAAGCCTATTTTATATCCTACGGAAATCAAAGCATAGTTAGAGTCGGATTCAGAAATACTGTAAGAATTAATCCAGTTACCCCCCGATAAAGGATCTGGGTTTGGGGTTGTGTATTCATGCTCAATAGTCTGTGTTTCAATATTTAACAAATACAAAGTACGTCCGGCAGCCATACTGTTTGTATTTTGTAAAAAATAAGTCAGCTTGTCATTTTTGTATGTGTGTAAATTGCTGTCCAGTTTGCCGAATGAACCATTTTGTACAGAATAAAAAATCGTCCAGTTCTGTCCATTGTCATCTGAAGTTAAAATGTGATTCCCTAAAGTAATCGCATAAAGTTTGTTTTGAGTTGTTTTGTCGTAGGTAACGCCAAAAATTCTTCCAAATTCGTTTGAGCCGACTACATCAAACTGTGCAAATAAAAGAGGAATACAACAAAAATTGATCAATAATAAAAGAGTAAATTTTTTCATGTGTATTTGGGTGTAAAAATTATTTCTGCAAATTCGTCACAAAGATTTTTAATCCAAAAATTTTCACCGGAAATAGCACGA
>CAZKOC010000131.1:0-6167 GCA_964554275.1 uncultured Weeksellaceae bacterium | reverse complement strand
CCAATTCTTACCTGAAAGAAAAATGGCATTTAGTTGATGATATGAAAAGAAATTCTACTGTTGAAATCATTTACGGGAGGATGGAACGTGCCATCAATCACTTTTTGGAACAAGGCGCTCAGGCAGTTGGGACTTTTATTGATGTAGATGAAGTGATAGAAGACCGAAGCATAATCGCTGCACAAAAACTGAAAGAAAATTACGGAAAAGACATTGAAATCCGTTTTGCCAATCAGGTTTTGAAAGGCGTTATCGACCCGAAAGCCCGTCAATGGTTTGACATGTCCGTTGATTTTGTAGATATCATCGGAGGTTTGCCAGCAAAAGATTTTGGACGTGAAGATGAGCATTTGGATATATTATTGAGTACTGCGAAATCCAAAGGAAAATTGGTACACGTCCATGTTGACCAGTTCAATACAGATGAAGAAAAAGAAACCGAACAATTGGCTCTTAAAACGATTGAACATGGAATGCAGGGAAAAGTAACTGCGGTTCACTCGATTTCGGTTGCAGCTCATCCGAAAAAATACAGAATGGAACTGTATAACCTGATCAAAGAAGCAGATATGCACGTGATTTCATGCCCAACTGCCTGGATTGATCACAACCGCACGGAGCGCCTGGCACCAAGCCACAACTCTATGACTCCGGTTGACGAAATGATTCCGGCTGGAATTTGTGTTGCATTTGGAACTGACAATATTAATGATATTTACAAACCTTTCTCCGACGGAGATTTATGGACTGAATTACGTGTGATGCTGGAATCGTGTCATTTTTATGACGTGGAAAAACTTTCTGATATCGCTACCGTAAACGGACTGAAAGTTTTAGGGATAGAAAAATAAATATTCGTAATTGGTATTTAGTGGAGGAATTATATGAACAGTATTCATAATAATTTTTATCATCTGAAACAGCCGATTATCAATTACCAACTACCAAAATATGATCCTAAACGTAAAAAACGAAACATCGAAACTTGAAGCTGTTGTCTTGGGAATTCCTGATTCAATCGGACCTAAACCTACTTTGGAAGAAACTTACGATTCAAAATCATATGAAAGTATAAAGTTAAATTTATACCCTGAAGAATCTGATTTCATTTATGAAATGGGAGAGTTCGAAAAAGTATTGAAAAAGCACAATGTCCAGGTTTTTCGTCCATGGGTTCTGGAAAATTGTAACCAGGTTTTTGCGCGTGATGTAGGGATGGTCATTGATGATAAGTTTATCATTGCCAACATCATACCCGACCGTGCGGACGAACAGGAAGCTTATGAACGAATCATCAATTCCATTGCAAAAGACAAAGTCATCAAAGTTCCTGAAAATGTGCATGTAGAAGGCGGAGATGTGATTTTATGGAACGAATTTATGTTTGTCGGGACTTACAAACAATCCGATTATAAAAATTATAAAACAGCGCGTACCAATTTCGAAGCGGTACAATTCTTCAAAGATTTATTCCCTAATAAATGGGTGATAGATTTGGAATTGGTAAAAGACGATTTGGATCCTTATAAAGGGATCCTGCACCTGGATTGCACATTCCAACCCGTTGGCAAAAACAAGGCCATTATTTACAAAGGCGGATTTTTGAATCCGATGCATTATGATATCCTGATTTCGCTTTTTGGGCGTGACAATGTTTTTGAAGTGACTAAAGAAGAAATGTACTGGATGAATCCGAATGTATTTTCGATTTCTCCAGAAATTGTAGTTTCCGAACAGAATTTCACACGGTTAAATCAACATATGAGGGAAGTTTGGGAAATGACCGTGGAGGAAATTCCTTACAGAAATATCTCACGAATGGGTGGACTTTTACGTTGTTCTACTTTGCCTTTAATTCGAAGTTAGAAATTCGAATATCGAAATTAGCATTTAGAAAAATAGAATTTTAACTTTGTCAATTATTTGAAATTAAGTTTCGCAAAACAAACTTTTAATTTCGAAAAACGAAAAATTATGAAACAATACACTAACACAATATTAATGATCGAGCCGGTAGATTTCAGGTTCAATGCGGAAACAGCCGTAAACAATTATTTCCAGAATGAAACTGATGAATCTTCCGAATCCGTTCAGCAAAAAGCTTTGAACGAATTCCAGGCCATGGTTTCGAAGCTTCGTGAACACGGAGTAAATGTCATTACTATCAAAGATACTTCAGAACCCCACACGCCCGATTCTATTTTCCCTAACAACTGGATTTCTTTTCATGAAAACGGAATGATCGCCCTCTACCCTATGTTTGCAAAAAACAGAAGAGACGAGCGCCGCGAAGATGACGTTTTGGAATTGTTGGGGGAAAAAGGTTTTGATACCGAAGAAATTATGGATTACACCTCTGCCGAAGAAGATGAAATCTTTTTGGAAGGAACCGGAAGCATCATCCTCGACCGTGAAAATAAAATTGCTTACGCTGCAATTTCTCCCAGAACAGATGAAGAATTATTCCTTGAATTTTGTGAAGATTTCGAATATACACCTGTGATTTTCGAAGCAAATCAAACTGTAAATGGAGAACGAATGCAGATTTATCATACAAACGTAATGATGTGCGTTGCAGATGAATATGCTGTAATTTGCATCGATACGATTGATGATAAATCTGAGAAAAAAAACGTCATTTCCAATCTGAAAAATACCGGAAAAGAGATCATAGAAATTACCGAAGCGCAGATGCATCAGTTTGCCGGAAATATGCTGCAGGTTGGCGGATTGGGAAATTCAAAATATCTGGTTATGTCACAAACGGCATACAATTCACTGACTCCCGAACAAGTCAAATCCATTGAAAAATTCAACAAAATCATTTCGGTTGATATCAATATGATTGAAACTTTGGGTGGCGGAAGTGCTCGCTGTATGATGGCGGAAGTTTTTTTACCGAAAGCATAAGGTTAAATAAAGAAAACTATTCATAAATCCGGTAAACATCAACATCCGAACCGTCAACCCAAAACGAATTGATGAAATTTGCCCTGTTCAATTCCATTTCAAGTTTGGTGGAAACGTTTTTCAAATTTTCGAAAGTATAATGTTCTAACTTCCCTTTCAGTTTCTTCCAGGTTCTGTGTTGTACTTTATATAATCGGGAAGTTTGTTGCGCTTTGCCGCAAAAGGCATATTGCTGATGAATCAGAAAATTATCTAAATAAGTTTCCACACCCAGATCATCAGTTGTTTGAATTTTTAAGTTAAAATTCGTTTGGGATTCATCTATCAGGTATTGGTATTCATTTTGCGATTTATTAAATTTCACATGGGTTAATTCAAAAGGTTCTTTGTAAATATACTTACCGACAAAAAACGTCATAAATTTTGGAACCATTTCCGACAAGAAATAAATTCCCCTTTGTTCAGGATTTTCCTTTCTGTGAACATAAATCCTGATGTTGATCTCAGGAAAGTATTGATGAAAAGGAATGGAAATACCCATTAATTTAGCTTTTGAAAATTCAAAACAAACAATACTTATCAATGCCTTTTCATCTATCAGTTCCACTTCCAAATCTTTGGGTATCAATGTTCTGACAATTTTTGGATCTATTTTAAAATTCAGATATATAAGATTGGTCCAAGCGCAACTGAGAAATTTAAAAGATGATTTCATTATATTAATTTTAGTAATTTCAGAAAATTCTGAAAACTTGAGATTAAAAATTTTATTTGAATAAATTCTTGATTTTAGATGCCAGCCAGTGTTCATCACTTTTAATTGCAAAATCCAATATGTGATTCAGGCGCTGCGTAACATTGATTATATCTGAAGTAACTTTATTGAATTCTTCCTGTTCGTTTGATTTATCGGTATTGTTCTGAAGCTGTAATTGTTCGAGAATTTCCATCATGGGCTCTATTTCACGTTTCCTTCTCTCTTTGGCAATTTGCTTGAAGACTTCCCAAATATCTTTTTTAGCCATAAAATATTCTCTCCTTTCTCCGGAAATTAATTTCTTTTCTACAATTCCCCAATCCATCAATGCACGCGTGTTCATATTTGCATTTCCGCGTGAGATCTGTAGTTCTTCCATTATTTGTTCAGTAGAAAGCGGTGTAGCGGAGATCAGTAATAAGGCGTGAATCTGTGCCATAGTACGGTTGATTCCCCATTGGGTTGCCAAACTTCCCCACGTTTCTATAAATTTTTGTTTTGATTCTATTAGATTCATTTTTATCTACTTTTCGGAATAAAGATAAAAACATTTTCTTAAACTTTCAAAAATTACTGAAATTTTAATAACATCTTATATAATGATCTTTGTCACTCTAAATGATCATTAATAATTTAATATGAGCAGGATGATTATCAGGGATTTTCTTTGGTAATTTTTTTAGCAGTTTCAATATAAACAGGCAAAGCAGCAGAACCATACCATTCATACAAATCTGCAGCAAGTAACCCTTCCTTTACGGCAGGATCAGTTTCGACCAGTTCAGCAGCTTCTTCTATCGTTTTTACATTGAGAATAAAAATTCCTCTGTATGAATTTTCATTTTTACCCAAAGGGCCGGCGACAATCAATTTGCCCTCTTCCACCAAACGATTGATGTTTTCCATATGTCCACGAAACAACTCATTTATTCTTTCTTTGTCTTCTATTTTAGCTGTTCCGGTTTTCAGAATTACCAATACATAAGCCTTCATGCCGTATTGGTCAGCTTCTAAAGAATTTGCTAATTCCTGATCAAAATCAAGGTTTTCATTTTGTGCAAACATTAAATTCGGTAAGGTCAAAATCATAAAAAAAGTAAAAATAGATTTCATAAATTAAAAATATACATCAAATTTAATTCATTTTTATAAAGCATTAAATTTAAATTAAGACTTAGTATATTTGTTTTCTCAAAGAGAAAAGACAGTATGGAATATTTAGAATTCGAACAACCCATCAAAGAACTTCAGGAACAATTAGACAGTTGTAAAATTGTGGGTGAAGATAATGGGGTTGATGTAAAACAAGCCTGTAAACAAATAGAAGTCGCCATAGAAGAGTCAAAGAAAAAGATTTATTCTAATCTGACTCCGTGGCAGAAAGTTCAGCTTTCAAGACATCCGTCAAGGCCTTATTCGTTAGATTATATTTATTCCATAACTGATAGTACTTTTCTTGAATTGCATGGAGACAGAGGATTCGGAGATGACAAAGCAATGGTTGGCGGAATGGGAAAAATCAACGGAATTCCGTTTATGATCATCGGCCAGCAAAAAGGGAAAAATACAAAAGAACGTCAGTACCGCCGTTTTGGGATGCCAAATCCGGAAGGATACAGAAAAGCTTTACGCCTGATGAAACTGGCGGAAAAATTCAATATGCCCATCATCACTTTGATGGATACTCCCGGCGCATATCCAGGTTTGGAAGCCGAGGAGCGTGGCCAAGGTGAGGCCATCGCACGAAATATTTATGAAATGCTGAACCTGACGGTTCCTGTAATCAGCATCGTAATCGGTGAGGGAGCCAGCGGAGGCGCATTGGGAATTGGTGTCGGAAATGTGGTTTACATGATGGAAAATACCTGGTATTCTGTAATTTCACCTGAAAACTGTTCTACAATCCTTTGGAGAAGCTGGGAATTTAAGGAACAAGCTGCCAGTCAGATGAAAATGACACCCTATGATATGCTCGAATTGAAAATCATCGACGGAGTGATAAAAGAACCGCTTGGTGGAGCTCATTATAATCCTGCAAAAGCTGCTGAAGCGTTGAAAGAGCAAATTATGAAATCTTACGATGAATTGTCAAAGCTTTCAGGCATTGAATTGAAAAAACAGCGTCAAAATAAGTATATCGCCATGGGCGAATTTTCGGGGTAAAACTTCAAAAGAACTCAAAAGTATTATTCTGAACGGAATGAAATGTAGTGAAGAATCTCAGGTTACAGATTCTTATGGATTTATTCTTCGTCAAAATGACAGCAGGCATTAATTTATTTATACTCCGGTTTCAACTTATCATAAAACTTTTCGTAGAATTTATCAATTTTCGGTTTTACAACCAAAGTACAATACGGATTTTTCCCTCCGTCATTTTCATAATAGTTCTGATGGTAATCTTCGGCCGGATAAAATTTTTCCAACGGAACCAATTGTGTCGTGAAATTTCCATTGTACATATCAGAAGCTTCAAATTCTTTGATGGAACGCTCGGCAA
>CAZKOC010000130.1:0-6172 GCA_964554275.1 uncultured Weeksellaceae bacterium | reverse complement strand
TTCAATTTTTTAAATGAGAGTGCAAATTTAGTATTTTCTACCGAATTTATAGAGTATTTTTGTTAAATAATTTTAAAGTAAAAACCTCTTTACCAATTTCATAAAGAGGTTTTTGGAATTGTGTTATAAAAAATATCCGATATTAAAAGTTATAGCCGGTCCATCCAAACACAGAAGTGTCAGCACCTCCGGTAGTACCTGTTGTAACATTAATAGTAGCGTTATTGACTCCTGGTTTAACCGGAGCACTTGCAATATTGCTTGAAGCTACGAGGGTAACCGAAGTAGCTGCAGCAGCATCACCCAAAGAGTCTGTGCAATCAACCAAATCTGTATTGGTAGGAGCATTATCACCCCATATTATCAAGGCGTTGACGATTGTTCCCGCACTTCCTCTTCTGATCTTAATAATATCAGAGAAAACAGCAGCAGAGTTATTTACAATGGTAACACCATTTACCGTAGGATTGGATTGGCCGGATTGACCGGGAGCAAGACCGTCCAGGTTTCCGTCTGCTTCTATACCTCTCGGATCGGAAGAAACGTCTAAATACCCAGCCTCTCTGATGGCATAAGCATTGGTAATGGTTCCGTTATAACCTTGTGTCCAGTCAATTAAATCATCTGTAGCATTGACTACCAATAAATTAGTAACGTTTACAGAACCGCCGAAAAATTCGATGGTATCATCATCGTTATTAAAGACTGCGATGTTGTTAATAGTTGTTCCCTTACCTACCCCATACAAAGTAAGCCCATTAAATTCTTTTTCACCATTTATCCTGGCACCTGAATATTCTATTCTGACATAAGATAAAATACCGGAATCATCATTGGTGTTATCTCCGCCATAGAAAAAGTCAACTACTTCGGTTACAGCAGATCCTCCTCCGCTCAACGGCGCATATCCCATAATCATTACACCACCCCAGTCACCCGGCGCAGGGTTTGCGGCATTAGAGGTAAATACGATAGGCGCAGAAGCACTTCCCTGGGCATCAACTTTTGCTCCCTGTTCTACAGCAAAATATACATTTGTCCCACCGGCAGTAGCTTTAAAAGTAGTTCCGGCATTTATTTTTAAAGTAAAAGGTGCTTTTACAACCAAAGGACCATCTAAAATGTATTCACCTGCCGGTAATTCAATGTCTGCCCCAATATTTCCTTTTAGGCCGGAGGCATTGAAATCAGGGTCTGTTAATGAAGTAATCACTCCATTTGCTACACCATCTCCATTTCCCCCCGGATCTGGAGTTGGGTTATCATCATCTCCGCTACAAGCTACGAACAAACCTGCAATAACGGTAAGCATTAAAAATTTTTTCTTCGTGTTCATTTTTTATAAATTTATTATTAGTGATATTTTACATTTTCCAGCTAAGACCAAAACTCATCCCAATTCCTTTTTTGTACTTGCTAATCAATGAATCGGTCGTTACCCCTGCATTGGTCGTTTCCTGGGTAAGCTTGAATTCCGGATCTAAGATATTTTTGACAGACAGACTTAAACCTATCCCGCTTTTCTTAAAGAAGATTCTGTTTACAAAGTCTAAAGTAGGAACACTTTTTTCCATTATGTTTTGATTATCAGAAGTCCCGATTGAGTAAACCTTATCATAGAAGTAGTTAAATACTGCTGTGGAGGTAAATTCACTTTTTTCTCCATTGATGTTGTAACTCAAATCAGAATTGATTAAAAGAGGTGAAGCACCTTCTAGTTGAGATTTTTCCTCAGTGAACAATACAGTATATTTATCTTTGTCTGTGTCTTCCAGTTTTTGTTCGGAATAGAGATAAGAAATATTTAAACCAAATGAAAAATCCTGTTTTCTGATTACTCCATCATTGCTATGGATGATTTTTCTTCCTTCAAACTCAAGTCCCGCAACAAAGGCATCTCCTGTATTTACATAAGACATTTCGTTTGCTGCAGAAGCTACTCTGATCCGGTTAATCGGGTCTTGAATTAATTTGTAGAACCCTCCCAATGAGAGAATTTCTTTCCTTGACAAATACCAGTCATACTTCAGATCGAAATTGAAACTTTCTGCAGGAATCAGGTATGGATTACCAATGTCTGAAATGTTTACACCTTCGTACAAAAAGGGTGCAACTTCTTTAAACTGAGGCAATGTATAAGTTTGACTTGCTGCAAACCTTAAGATATTATCATCGTTAAATGAATATTTTAAATTTAAACTTGGCAAGATATAGGTTTCTTCAATTCTACCTTCTTCTGTAGTTAAATTATAACTGCTTGACAAATTGGTATCCCAATTTACAACTTGCTCAACTGATTCAAAACGAGCTCCTAACAATGCCGTGAATTTCTCACTGAACGGATAAACAAGTTGCGCGTATCCTGCGATAATGGTTCTGTCGCCAAGATAAAATGATGGATTGAATGCATTAATATCACTTCCTCTTTCCGTTATCAAATTAAATCCTCCGTTTTGTCTTCCTAAATCCAAAAAAGTTTGGTTGAATAATGCATCAGGGTCATGAACATCTACCGGAAGAGATTGTCCGAAATGAAAACTGAATTGCTTGAAATCAAAAGTTCTGTCTGTACTTCTGAAGTTTCCTCCTAAAGTCAAAACTTTTATTAATTTGCTTTCAGGGTTGAAAGTGTAATTAAACTCCAACTTTCCGTTCCAGTCATTTTCTTCTAAAGTTGAGAAAAAACGATGATTCAATGCGGGAGAGTTTGTAGCAATGATGTAACCCTTGTCCCCGTCATAATCGTAATCATAAGAATTGGTTTTACGATCAGGTTCTGAACCTTTGGTTATGTTATACCCTAAAGCTAAATTTGCGTCAAATTTGTTTGAAAATTTATATTCTGTCAATAACTGGTTTACAAACAAATTGTTGCTGTTCAATTGTTGTCTTCTTATAAATGAATTTATTGCATAATCCTCATCTCTAATACTTGTTGCAAACCCACTGTAATCACCAACCGATTGATGATTGTCATGAATGTAAAGAGAGTTCAACGCAATGCTTCTTCCCGCTCCGAATTTATACTTGACATTCCCCAACAACGTTTGCGTAACCACATATTCGGAACTTTCGAATGTCATGTCTTGTCTTTTGTCACCCACAGCATTAACCTGCCTCACTACTCCTTCCTTAAAGAAAAAGTCACTGTTGTTCAGTGCAACCCCAAACAAAGACAATGTATTGTTTCCACTTCCTATTTTAATTCTTGTCCCGCCGACAATACCAAAATTGGTGTTAAACGGCGCATTTTTCTCCAACGGCTTAAATCCGGATTCGAAACTATAAGTATTTAAGCTTTTAATCGGATAACCTGTTCCGTTTTTCGGATAACCAAAATAATTGTGTCCGTCGGCAACCAAAAGTGTTTGGTTAGCAAGATTGGTATTATATCCTATTCCTGTCGAAATTGAAAAATAACTTTTTTGTTCCAACTCTTTTGAAGCTATATCTATGTTCGCACCAGCTACATCACTATAAATATTTGAGCCGAATGTTTTGTTGATATTAATATTCTTAATAATGTCCGTTGTAAAAAATTCCAATGAAATATTCTTGTATTGCGGATCTTCGGAAGGCAACGGCAGGCCATTCATAGTAGTGGAATTATAGCGGTCTCCCAAACCTCGAACAAAAACATTTTTCACACCTTCCTGTTTTGCTACACCGGTTGTTTTTGTGACAGCCGCGGCTGCGTCATTCACTCCTTTTCTATTTAACTCCTGGACACCTATTGCCTGCTTCATGTCAATGGATTTCTTTTGCTCGTTCAATAAAGCCGCCTCCGTCTCTTTATTTACCTGCCCTACGACTACGGCTTCCCCCAATTGGGTTGTGGAAGATCCCGAGCTTTTAAGCTGCGTGGAGAATTCTATTTTTTCTCCTGCATTTATTGTGATTTCCTGATTTACTTCTTCATAACCGATTCCCGTTACTATTAAAGCATAAGCTCCCGGCTCTACTTCCAATTCATAATAACCATTTACGTCTGTAAAAACAGAATACATGGTACCGTCTATAAATACATCGGCATTTTCCACCTCTGTACCGGAATCATTTAATATATGACCATAGATAATCCCTTCTGACTGAGCCTTTAATACAGAAAAGGCCGCTAAAAACAAAAACAAACAAATTGATTTATACATTTTTTCTCTTCAAAATTCTTTGCAAAGAACAGCATCATTTGTAAGTTTTTATTTTCGTTAGCTTTAAGTTTTCATTAAGTCAGTGTTATGAAGTTTAAGCTAATTTTAAATCTATGTTAATCATTGCGTTTGGCGTTAATTTTGAGAATTTTACCATAACTTTACACACCGAATTTAGCATTCGTTATGAAATGCCCCAATTAAGGAATTTGTATATTTTAAAAGAAATAACCGGGCATTCCATCTGGCTATTAAAAGATTAAATATCATCAGATGAAAAAAATCAAATTACTCTTAGTAGATGACGAGCCCGATATTTTGGAGTTCCTTTCCTATAATTTAATAAAGGAAGGATATGAGGTTTCCACAGCATCCAATGGTTTGGAAGCCGTTAAGAAAGCAAAAGTGGAAAAACCGGATCTGATTCTCCTGGATGTTATGATGCCCGAAATGGACGGGATTGAGGCCTGTTCGGAAATCCGAAAAATTGATTCGCTCAAGAAAACTTTGATTGTTTTCCTGACTGCCAGAACCGAAGAATTTTCGCAACTTGCCGGATACGATGCCGGAGCGGACGATTACATTACAAAACCGGTAAAACCCAAAGTTCTGATGAGCAAGATCAAGGCTTTGTTACGCTTGAAATCTACTGACGAAAAACAACAATTCATTCAATTGGAAGAATTTGTAATTGACAGGGAAACCTACAAAGTTACTTTTCTGAACGATGAATTTATGCTTCCACGCAAGGAGTTTGAGTTACTGGCATTGCTCGCATCCAATCCGAAACGGGTATTTAAAAGAGATGAAATCCTGGAAAAGGTCTGGGGCAACGAAGTCGTTGTTGGCGGCAGGACCATAGATGTTCACATCAGAAAGTTACGTGAAAAGTTCGGAAATGACCGCCTATCAACTATCAAAGGAGTCGGCTACAAACTAAACGCTTAGTATATGGCTACACCCAATCGTTGGTTCAATACAATCCTGTATTCGCTTTTGGGTGGGTTACTGATTTGGATCCTCCTCATACTGTTCAGTCACCTGACGTTTCATATCCCCTTTTCATACTGGACAGATTTTTCGAATCTATGGCGCGGGTTTCTGTTATTCTTCATAATTCCTTCAGTGGTAATTTTCGGGATTTTAGGGATTGCATTTCGTCAATTTTTCAAAATTAACATTTCCCATCTCTACAATTTATTGCCCGATTTAAACACCCAAAAAACGGCTACAAATATTGAAACACTTTCAGCGCAAATCACTACATTGACTGATGATAAGTCAAAAGAAATCAACACTTTAACTGAAAGAGAAAATTACAGAAGAGAGTTTTTAGGCAATGTTTCGCATGAATTGAAGACTCCTTTATTTTCGATTCAGGGTTATCTTCTTACTTTAATTGAGGGTGGCATTGACGATGAGTCCATTCGCGACAAATACTTAAACCGGATCAACAAATCCGTAGAAAGGCTAACTTATATTGTCAAAGATTTGGATTTAATTACAGAACTCGAAGCTGGCAATTTAAAGCTGGAAAAAAAACCTTTTAATATTGTTGCCCTGACCAAAGAAGTATTTGATTTATTGGAAATCAAAGCATCTAACAATGATGTGAAATTGGAAATTGAAAACCCCATTGACATCCCTGTTCGTGTAATAGGAGATATCGAAAGAATCGAGCAGGTTCTTACTAATCTGATAGTAAACGCAATCAACCATTCTTCACGAAAAGCGACCGTAACAGTTTCGTTTCAGAACGCAAACGGAAAATTAAGAACTTCTATACAAGACAATGGAATCGGGATAAAGCCTGAACATATTGAAAGAATATTTGAACGTTTTTACCGCACAGACAAAAGCCGCAACCGTACACATGGCGGATCTGGTTTAGGATTATCCATCGTGAAGCATATCCTGGAAGCACACGGAGAAAAAATATACGTGAAAAGCACCTACGGAGAAGGAACGGAATTTTCATTTTTACTTAACAAAGCTTAATTAGATTTTATATAAATAACTATATA
>CAZKOC010000129.1:0-6176 GCA_964554275.1 uncultured Weeksellaceae bacterium | reverse complement strand
GGTGTGCAAAGATAAGCACCTTTTTGTTTCTTACAAATGTTTTTATATCTTTTTTAATGCTAATTTTAAATTCAATTTTTATATTTCTTATTACTAAGAGTTTATATTATTATTTTTTTATAACTTTTTGTGTTTTTATCATTTTTTCTGTAGTAATTATTACCAAATAAGTTCCTTTAGGATAGTTTGAAAAGTCAATTTGATTTGTATTTCCGGCAAATGATGAAATCAGTTTCCCATCTATATTATATATAGCGATTTCATCTATTTGTGTAGTACTCTCTATATTTAATAGATTTGTTACAGGATTGGGATAAACAGACAATTTTGTTCTGCTCAGGTCATTTACGCCCATTTCTTCTCCTACGATCTTATATATCCTACCGCTTCCGGCCGCGTATAATTCTCCATTTACGTCTTCACCGAAAGCGGTAAAAAATGTATTTGGTACATCTATCACGAATTCTAGGTTATAATCTGAATCAACCCAACCTATTTCACCTGAACAATAATCTGCAAAGAAATATTTACCCGTCAGATTCGCATAAGTTGCTCCCCTGTAAATATACCCTCCCGTTATAGAACATCTTCCTCCTGAATGATTGTAAGTTGCAACAGGAAATGTCATAGTATCCTGGCTTGCACAACCTGAACTGTTATAAGTATTGTTTCCTTCATAGCATCTCCAACCATAATTTAATCCAGCTTCTGTAGATGATTCATGATTTATTTCTTCGATCGAACCCTGTCCTACATCAGCTATCCAAACCTCTCCTGTTTCTCTGTCAAAAGAAAATTTCCATGCATTTCTGAGTCCGTAAGCCCATATTTCATCTGCACCGTCTGTTCCTACAAATGGATTATCGGCAGGAGAGGTATAAGTATCTCCACTCACGTCTATTCGCAACATTTTCCCTAATAAAGAATTTTTATTTTGTCCATTATTATTAGGGTCGCCACCGCTTCCTCCGTCACCCATAGAAATCCACAGGTATCCGTCCGGCCCGAAATGGATGTTTCCTCCATTGTGGTTAGAAAAGGGCTGATTTATTGTCAATAATATAGTACCGGTTGTATTAGCAACATTCGGGTCATCACTTACCTCGTATCTTGCAATTACAGTATTTCCGGCTGTATTGGTATAATTGACGAAAAATCTTCCGTTTGCTTCATAATCAGGATCAAATGCCAAGCCTAGTAAACCTCTTTCTCCTCCACTGCTGATGATTGAACTCACATTTAAAAAGGGAGTGGAATTGATGCTTCCATCAGCATTCAAAATTCTTATTTGACCTCCTTGTTGCACAACGAACAATCTGTCGTCGCCAGCGTGGGCAATTCCGACAGGAGAATTGAACCCCTGAGCGAATAGTTCCAACTCAAATTCCTGTGCGATAGAAATTATTGAAATAATAGCTATTGCTATTGAAAGGTAAATTTTTTTCATAAAAAACTTTTTAAGCTTATAAAGGTAAGAATTTTATGATTTAATTCAAATAATATTAAGGTGTTGAAGTTGATAACTGAATTATTTTACCATTTTGAAAATGATGCCCTGTTAACCCAAAGTTGTACAGATATTCCGCCATTCGTTCGGCTGAAATCGGTGCTTTATATCCAGGGAAGGCTTCTTCGAGCATTTCAGTTTGAACGGCTCCTAAAGCAATCGCATTGATTTTCGGTTGATTTTCATTGAATTCCTGTGCCAGTAATTCGGTCAAGGTAACAATTCCTGCTTTTGAAGATGAATAAGATGCCAATCCGGGAAATTTCACAGAACCTTGCACCGCTCCCATCGTAGTAATGTTTACAATGTGGGAATCGGAATCCATTTTATCCAAAACCAATTGAATAATTCTGAATGGGGCTCTATAGTTTACCGCAATCGAATAATCTATATCAGTTTCTAAAATTTCCGTAAAAGGTTTATTGATCAAAAAGCCTGCGTTGTTGTACAAAACATCTACTTTTTTCCAATTCCTCAAAGCGCCGGGAATCATATCCAGATCTCCGGGCTTGGCAATATCCATGGGTAAAATAATTAACTGAGAATTATTTTCGAATTCGAATAATTCCTTCAGCCTTTCTTCATTCCGTGAAATCGCCAAAACATTATTTCCTCTTTGCAAATGTATTTTTGCCAATTCTCTTCCGATTCCACGGCTTGCGCCTGTTATTATGATGTTTTTTTGCATTTCAATTCCGAATTCAAGTTCAAAAGTAAAACTATTAATTTAATCTAAACTCAATTGTCATGATTTCCCATTTTTACTAAATTAGCCAAACTCTTTATAAAATTAAGAATAAACAAATTCACTATGAGTTTACCCATATCCTTCTCAGTCTTCCAATCCAGAAATATTCATGATTATAAACCAATTTTAGAAGGTTTAGTTGAAGACTTTGGCTATATCTATTACCGAACAATTTTGAAATGGTGTAAAATACTTGATAATGAAAAAGGAGATTTAAAACATTGGGAAGTTTATCTTATAAAATGGAACGAAGAAACTGTAGGGATTTGCGGGTTCTATAGTTTATACGATAACCGGACTGACGAACTTTGGCTCGGATGGTTTGGGATAATTCCTTCAAAACGAAATCAAAAAATCGGTCAATATGCGTTAGAATGGATGAAAGAAAGCGCAAAATCAATCGGATGCAGGAAACTCAAGTCTTATGTTGATGCAAATGGAAAACCTCTACCTTTTTACTTCAGGAATGGTTTTGTAAAAGTCTCAACCGTTAAAGAATACTTATCTGTTTATGAAGAATTATCAATCAAATCATTTGAAACCGAAAACGATTTCGTTATTGAATGTTCACTTGTCTAATGATAATTTTTTCAATTTCTCCACCATTTCATTTATAGAGTGAAAATGGAAGTTATTCAAATTTATAGTTCCATTTCCAACCCGAATTTGGACTTCAGAATTATCCGAAACTTTAAACCCATTCCGTTCTAACGCATGTTTTGTCCAAAACGCCAAATCGCTTTTGTCGCCTGTAAAATTAACCTTTTTATTTTTTGGATATTGAAACTTAAATCGTCCTATTCCATAATCAAACCGGATTTTATCTTGCGCTAATTTTTCAAAAATCCTTTGTTCATAGGCAATTTGTTCCGGAAATCCGGCGTAGAATTCACCATCGTTTATCCACCAAAGCTGTGTTGCGTTTTGCAAAACCAGTTCCACCTGATGAGAAGCTACAATAAATGTTTTTCCCGTTTCCTGCGACAATTTATAAATCAATTCAAAAATCTTGAACTGATTTTCAATATCAAGATGCGAAGTTGGTTCATCCATCACAATCAGTTGTGTATCCTGTACCAACGCCCGGGCAATCATTACCATTTGCAGTTGTCCGTCACTCAGCTCATTAGCTAACCGATTTTGTAAGTGCTCAATCCCTACCAAAGCCAATGCATTCTCAATAATTTCAACTTCCCGATTATCTAATTTGGTCAGCCAGTTCCTGTAAGGTAACCTGCCTAAAACAATCAATTTATGCACTGAAATTGGCGGAACCTGATTCAACCGGGAAAAAACAACTGCAATTTCTTTGGCCCTTCTGTTTGAATTCCATCCTGAAATTTCTTCTCCGTTCACTTGAATTTCTCCTGAAAAAACCGGTTGTAATCCCAATAAAGATTTAATCAACGTACTCTTACCAGAACCGTTTTTTCCTGCCAATCCGACTAATTCACCCTTTTTTACCGATGAATTGATTTCGGAGCAAACCGGTTTTGAATATCCGATCGAAAGGTTTTTAATATGGAGAAATTCGTTTTGCATTCAATTAATGTTGCGTAGAAACGGATTGCAATCCGTATTTACAGTTGGTATTTGGTTCGGTTGAGAATTATACTCATCACAATCGGAGCGCCTATTAAAGATGTTATAATGTTGATAGGTAAACTTCCGGCCGGAAAAATTTGCGCCAACCACGAAAAAAACAGCATCAAAAAAATTCCCGTCAATAAAACCGAAAGATACAAATTAACGATTTGCGTTTCCTTGAAAACCATACGGCAAATATGCGGAACAGCCAATCCGATGAACGCAACCGGCCCTACAAATGCAGTCGCGGAAGCCGTCAGGATAGCAGAAGAAATCAAAATCAACCAGCGTATTTTTTTGATGTTAATTCCCATCGTGTGGGCATAATTTTCTCCTAAACGCATTCCCGAAATTCCTTTTAGCGTAAAAATTGAAATTAAAATTCCCGCGAAAACACACAATCCGAAAATCGAAATCTGCATCCATGAAAGACCTGAAATCGAACCGAATGTCCACATGATATAGGATTTGATTTTTTCTGATGGCGAAAAAAATTGCATAATTCCGATCAAAGCCGATGAAAACCCAGCGATCATCATTCCAATTATGATTAACGCTGACGTGGAATTGAGTTTTGATGAAAAAAAAACAATCAGCAAGAGTGCTAACATCGCACCAAAAAAGGATGCCAGGCAAATCAACCATGAACTGTTCATCAGTTCATTTAATCCTAAAATCGATGAAAGGAAAATTACCAAAGCCACGCCAAACCCGGAAGCGGAAGTAATTCCCAACACCGACGGATCTGCTAATGGATTCCTGAAAAGTTCCTGTAAAAGCAATCCGCTTATCGGCAACGCAATTCCCGCTAAAATTGCTGCAATGGTTTTAGGTAATCGGTAATTAACAATGAGATTGTGCGCTATTTCATTTTTTAAAACATCTGAAATTGAAACATCTGCATTGCCAATATTCAGATTGAGAAAAAACATTCCCAAAATGAGCAGCAGCAAAAGAATCATGATGAGTGGATATTTCAATTTCGCTTGTTTGGAGCAAATATAAGGCGAAGTTCGAAATGTGAAATTCGAAATCCGATATGTAATCTTGTCAAGGTTATCTTCATCCCACAAATTAACCTTGACAAGGTTTTTCGCGGACATTTCCTAACTTTGCATCTATGCAGAAACTCCAAATCAAGAACATGGTTTGCCCACGCTGTATAATGGCGGTGGAAAATGTACTGGACGAAATGAAAATCCAACCGCTTGAAGTCCGCTTGGGTGAAGTTTTATTAGGCAATCAATTAAACGAAAATCAATTAAATTTATTCAAAACTAAAATTGAAAGACTGGGATTTGAATTGCTGGATAATAAGAACGCGACGATTATCAACAAAATAAAGTCCATCATTATTGAAACAATTCAAAACCCGAAAGAACAGAATACAAATATTTCTGAATTGATTTCCAATAAGTTAAGCAAAGAATATTCACAGCTCAGTAAGCTTTTCTCCTCTACGACCGGAATTACGATCGAGCAGTTTGCCATTCTTCAAAAGATCGAAAAAGTTAAAGAACTTTTGGTTTATGATGAATTGAGCTTGAAAGAAATAGCCTATCTGCTGGGTTACAGTAGTACGGCGCACTTATCGGCACAGTTTAAAAAAGTAACGGGTTTGACGCCAAGTGAGTTTAAGTCCCTGGAAGTTGCAGAAAGAAAAGGAATCGACAATATATAATCTTTCCCCAAAATTCTATAACCCCTATCTCACCTATTAGCCTGAACTTTGTAAAGCAAAATCACTTATTATGGCTACTGAAGAAACCATTTATATACCGCTTGAAAATGTTGACAACGAGCATTGCGCCATGATTGTCAATAAAGGTTTGGGTGAAATCCCTGAAATCTCGGAACACAGTGTGGAACTCAACAATAACCGGGCAAAAATAACGGCCAAAGACCCGGACGAAGCCATTCCACTTATTGTTCAGAAAATCCGTGATCTGGGTTACAACGTGCCAACTGTCAAAAAACGATATCCCGTTCTTAACATGAGCTGCGCTTCCTGTGCTTCGAGTTCGCAGAATATTTTGAAAATGCAGTCAGGCGTGGTCGATGCCAAAGTCAATTATGCCAATACCGAAACGGAAATTGAATTTATTCCAACTTTGACCGATGCTCATAAACTGAAGGAAGCCCTACAATCTGCCGGGTACGATTTGATGATCGACGAATCGGAAGAAGCCAAAGATGGTCTGGAAAAATTGCATCGTAAGAATTATGAAAACCTGAAAAAAAGAACCTTTTGGGCAATTGGACTGGCCATTCCATTGGTCATCATCGGGATGCTTTTTATGAATATGCCTTATGCCAATTATATCATGTGGATAT
>CAZKOC010000128.1:0-6203 GCA_964554275.1 uncultured Weeksellaceae bacterium | reverse complement strand
CCAAACAGCCAAAGTTGAAGTATTCGATATGACGGGAAGGAAGCTCCAATCGAAAGACCTTCCCTACAGAAGCACCCCCATAGACCTGCAGGGTTATCCCCCGGGAGTGTACGTCTTCAAGATTAACATCGACGGCAAAACCACAGACGTGAAAGTAATCAAGAAAGGAAGTAGACATTAGAACCAACAACCATAAACCATAAACTTAAAATAAGAAAACCATGAATCTTTATATTATGACCAACCAGGTAAATTTTAATAATAAAATGAGGATATTATCAGGGCTGATTTTATTGACAGCTCAAATCCTGATAGCACAAACAGGGAGTAATCCTTCTCCCGTAAACTACAATATTGATGTCTATCCAAAAACACCGGAAGCGGCAGCTTTGTCTAAATTTGTAGATATACCGGCAGGAAGCTACACCGGAGTTGCCGATTTTTCCATTCCCTTCTACACCATTGAGTTTGATGGCGGAAGTATTCCTATAGAGTTAAGGTATACCACTACCGGCATAAAAGTTGGAGAAATTGCCAGCCGGGTTGGATTAGGCTGGGTATTAAACACCGGCCCTTCTCTTTCCCAGCAGGTAATAGGTGTCCAGGATCACGTTTTTCCCAAACCGGTTGTTCCGAGAAATCCGTTTCAGACCATCGAAAGTGAAGATGATTATATAATAGCAGCGACCGCTGCCGGTATTATCACGAATGGAAACAGCCCTAAAGATATCAAACCCGACATCTTTAACTACAGCCTGTTAAGGGAAAGTGGAAAATTTATCTTAGATTCAGATGGGCAGTATGGAATTCCAATGCCTTACAACCAAATTAAAATTACACCTTCTTCATATTATGCTATAATGGATATGGTAGATGAGGAGGGGACTCAATATAAATTTGAAAAATATCCGGTTGTTTCAACTAAAAACACCTGCGCCAACGATGACATGCTCGGGTTAATTTACCCTGACCCCAACTTTAAAATAACCAACGTAAAATCACCAAAAAACGACCAGATCAATTATTTCTACGGGCAAAACACAAATGGTAAATACATTAATTCGATTACAACCCAGGAACGCATAAGTATTTCCATATTTACAACAACTATTCCGCCTCCCTCTCCGGCGTCGTCAAAATGTACAACCTATACTATTTCTTCAGACCCGGCTTTAACCGAAATACAGTTTAAGGGAGGAAAGGTACTTTTTTCATATAGCGGTAACGGTGTACGGACAGATGTCAATGGGGAAGTCTATTTAACAGGGGTAGTGGTAAAGAACGATAACAATGAAATTATAAAAAGCTTTACACTGACCTATGATTATTTTGAGTCTCCTGAGGCTGTCCCGACCTATGGTGTCACGTATTCATTCCTCAACGATTATGCGCAGGGAATGAATAAGCGTCTGAAGCTGGTCAGCGTAAAAGACAACCTTACAAACGGAACCTACCACCTTGATTATTATGAAAGCAGTGATGATGGCAAAGTATTGCCTGTCCGCACCTCCAATGACCAGGATTATTGGGGCGTATTTAACGGTGCAGGTAACGGACAGAAAAGCACACCCTTTACGAAATACACAAAAAACGGTGTGGTTAGGATATTTCAATCCGAACATACCGGGGCCAATAAAGAACCGGACATCAATTATGGGAAGCTTGGAAATTTAAGAAAGATCACTTACCCCACCGGAGGATATACACAAATAGAATATGAAGCAGATGATTATATAAAAACTTATGGGCCACCTGTTTATGATTATTTATGGGAAGACCCGGAGCATTTTGCATATGACACCGATCCGTACCCGATAGAGTTTGATATTCCCGAAAATGCTTATAATAAAGAACTACAGTTTTGGGGGCAGTATCATTCGGACGGACACCACCAAAATGGAGATTGCAGGTGGTATCTTTATAAATGGGATGATCAAGCGGAAACATATAATGAGGTAACCAATCAGCATGGAACAACAACAAATGAGAGGAATGACGGGCCCGGCCATTATAAGCTATGGGTAGTCCCGACAGATCCCCACGGAGGAGCAAAAGGTGAAGAAGAGGGGGGATGTAAAGCTGAGTACAGATGGCTCAATGAATTTATTATTGATGATTCCGAAACCCGAAAAGCGGGAACCATACGGGTAAGCAGGATTGAGTCTTTTGATAATAATGACGGGAAGATCATCAGGGAATATACTTATAAAGAACCTACTGAAAATCATATTTTGCCTTACACCAAATCCAGCGGAAAAAACCTGGGAAATGAGCTTTTTATTTCCCTGATGACACAAGAATACCCGTTGGATGCTAACGGAGGTTATGCAATTGAAAGGCTTCTTACTAATAATCCGGGCTGGCAGACGGCGACTGTTCGCGGTAAGCCCATCGGTTATGATTATGTACAGGAAAAGTATATATCTGAAAACAATCCGTCAAAATCTTACCGTAAGGAATATAAGTTTAAAAATGATATAGATGATGTGTGGGCTCAGCATGACCCCTACAGCCCGATTAATTATACCTGGCCGATCGAAGGGCTGGACAGAGGGTTGATTTTGGAAGAAAAGCTGTTTGACAGCAGCAACAAACTCGTAAAAGAGACCAAAAAAGAGTATATGTTCGATACACATTTTAATCAATATGCCACCAGTTATATTGGGGGGTCTTTTTTAGGAGAAGGCTTGGAAATTATCCCTATCAGGAAGACCGGAAATACCAGTTCAAGCTATCAATTCGAGATGAGGAATTTCCCCATCAAAAACTTTTGGATAACCGATACCTTAACGACGACCATCGAATATAACACACCGGCGGATTATATCACCACCGTTCAGAAAACAAAGTACTCCATTACACACTACAAGCACACTTATCCTGTTGAAACGCTTGTTACCGGAAGCCTTGGAGAGAGTATGAGAACGGAATATTATTACCCGCAGGATCTATTAGCTTACTATGAACCGGCCCAGGAAACCCTCATGAATAGGCTCAGGCAGCGTAATCAGCTCAGCAGCCCAGTCATTACAAAAACCTTCGCAGACGGGACACCTGTTTCGGAACAACGTACACATTACGCTCACTTCTACTATACCAACAATGATCCGTTCACGGGTTTCATTTTACCGCAATATATTTATCTGAAGAAAGGAGAAATAGGTGCTGCCGTTTCAGCGGAAGACAAGAAAATAACCTATGATTACTATGACGATAAAGGCAATCTGAAACAATATACCATGGAAAACGGTATGACCGTTTCTATCATTTGGGGATACGATAAGAAATACCCGATAGCCAAAGTAGAGAATATTGCCTATACATCCATACCTGCTCTTGAGCTGAACAACGCGGTGGGTGCATCAAATACAGGAACGGAAACTTCACTGAGAACATCTCTTCAGGCTTTGAGGGAAGCTCTGCCCGCTACGGCAGTCATTACTACTTATACATACAATCCGTTGGTGGGTGTTACCAGCATGATGGCCCCCAACGGACAGGAAAGCTTTTATAGGTACGATAACGCCGGAAGACTCGATAAGGTGCTCGACCAGTATGGAAACGTGTTGAAGAAAATGGAGTACCACTATAAAGATTAGCGGAAAGTAGAATGTATAAAGTAAAAAGAAAAATTATGAAGACACCATATCCAACCTATTTAAGTAAAAATAAAAATGTACTTACCACCGTTTTCTGCCTCTTACTGATCACCACCCTATGGAGCCAAAGCCCTACTCAAACCGAAAATTATATTATGGGTAAGGAATACCTTGACAGTATAGGGGAAGGAAGCCCAAAAAAAATAAGCATCATGTATTTTGACGGGCTCGGCAGGGAAAAACAGGCGGTTTCATACAAGGCTTCGCCGGATGAGAAAGACATCATTATAAATTATGAATACGACGAGTACGGGCGGCAGGCAGTTGATTACCTGCCGGCCCCTTCGCTGCAGTCAAGCGGAGAAATTGTCATAGACCCGTTAGCCACTGTTTATGATCCTTATTACAATAGTGAATTCCCTGGTGAAGCAGGAATTTATTTTTCCCGGAAAAAACTGGAAGAATCCCCTTTGGGGAGGCCGCTGAAACAAGCGGCCCCGGGAGATGACTGGAAAATGGATTCGGGCAAGGAAATAAAGTTTAGTTATAAGTTCAACAACCACGGTTCCGTAAAGATATTCAAAGCGACGGCTACCTGGAACGATACCCATAAGATTTACGACATAGCGCTTCTGCAGGATGCCGGTACTTACCCTAAAAGTACACTGTACGCAGTGCACACCACAGATGAAAACGGCATAACGTCTATAGATTTCACCAATAAGTTCGGCCAGATGCTGCTACAAAGAAAGCATGTAACACCTGACAATACCGGCAAGGGCCCGAAAGACCCGCCCACCCAGGCCCAGGTAGTAGAAACCTATTATGTGTATGACCAGTACGGAAACCTTACGTATGTTATACCGCCGCTGGCTTCCGCCAAATCCGGCATTATTACCCAGGCAGTCCTGGACGAGCTTTGCTACCAGTACAAATACGACAGGCTTAACCGTTTGGCCGAAAGGAAGCTTCCCGGGAAAGAATGGGAATACATGGTCTATGACAAACAGGACAGGCTGGTAGCTACCCAGGACGGAGAAATGCGAAAAACAACTTTTGTCCTGCCTTCAGGTACGACGGGCAAAGCATGGGCATTTACCAAATATGACGTGTTCGGCAGAATTGTATATACAGGGCTTTATAAAGGATCGGAGACCCGTACGGCCCTACAAAGTCTCATAGACGGCTTTGGCAAAAACAATGAAACCAGGCAGGGCACCTCTTTTTCCCAAAACGGCGTTACGGTGTATTACAGCAAAAACGGCGCGTTTCCAAAAAACCATTCAGCATCTGATTCCGATCTGCTTACCGTGAACTATTACGACACTTCTTACGCCAATCTGACCGTTGCCGGAGTAAATGTGCCTGCAGAGATAGGCCCGTACAAAGTAAGGCAGGGAAATACAACATCTAAAAACCAAAGCCTGAAAGGGCTCCCTGTTGCATCTTATGTGAGGGTAATCCCCGGGAATTCCTGGGAAAGGAACTATACTTTCTATGACCGCAGGTCAAGGCCTGTTTTCGCGCATAAGGTAAACCACCTCGGGGGCTACACCAAAACCGAAACGCTGCCCGATTTCCGGGGCAAGCCCAAATATACGATCACCTGGCACAAACGCAATGCCACAGCCCAGGAAGTAAAGGTCAGGGACAATTTTACCTATGACCCGCAGGAAAGGCTCAAAAGCCATACCCGGCAGATCGATGACGGGCTTACGGAGCGCATAGCCACCAATATCTATAATGAGCTGGGGCAGCTCGATAAAAAGCTGGTGGGCAACAACAACAGCCTGCCCGCCCTGCAGGGAATAGACTACACCTACAACATCCGCGGATGGCTTACGGACATCAATGACATCACAAGCACCATGCAGCTCAGGGGGCTGCCGGGGGAGCCTATGGACGATATCTTCGCCTTTCATATAGATTACAACGAATTTTCCAGCAACGGAGCGGCAGCCGGATTTCCGGGACTGTACAACGGTAACATTTCGCAAACTCTCTGGAAAACCGCTTCGGACAATACCCTCCGGGGATATGTCTATGCTTATGATGAGCTCAACAGGCTCAGGGAGGCAGCTTACCACAGGCCGGGTGCGGTCAACCCGTTCCGTTCCAATTATGATGAAAGGATAAGCTACGACATCAACGGAAACATCAAAGAGCTCAAGCGTTTCTCGGGCTATGACACCTCTACAGGGGCGCAGCTGACCGACGACCTGGCATACACCTATGCCACCGATTCCAACAAGCTCCTGAAGGTAACCGACGCCTCCAACAGCACAACCGGGTTCAGCAACGGGAATTCGGGCAACAGCAATGATTACACGTATGATGCCAATGCCAATATGATAGCTGACAAGAACAAAGGCATTACCGGCATCAAGTACAACCACCTGAACCTGCCGACGGAAATTTACTGGAACAGTACGCGGAAAATCAATTATATTTACAATGCCGCGGGACAGAAAGTAGAAAAGAAGGTGACACACGTAAACGAAATAGTAACCACCCAATACCTGGACGGGTTCCAGTACGTGCAGGACACACTTCGCTTTTTCCCGCATGCCGAAGGTTATGTGAAGCAGACCATGGTAAACAACC
>CAZKOC010000127.1:0-6214 GCA_964554275.1 uncultured Weeksellaceae bacterium | reverse complement strand
CAACATTAAAAAACTGATGATGGCGGGAAAATATGTTTTGATAACATTTAAATTTTCATGAACGTGATTTTCGTGTGAATGATTGTTATTTTCTCCGGTTAAACAACAGGTTGCTGACATAGCTTAATTTCTTTTGTACAAAATTAGAAAGTAAGCCGTGCAACCAGATTGCAAAGTGATGTTTATGAATATTTATTGTTTTGTATCCTTGCTTCTGATCAAAATGAAAAAATGAGGACAATAGAATCATCCTCATTTTCACTTTTTTCTCTCGAATTTTAATTTTTCCTACCTAACGTTAAGGCAATCTATCATAAAAAACATTAACCAAAGCCATTCCATTGTTACCAACCGTTTTAGCTACGATGAATTTCTTACTATCGGGAAAATGCAAGAATAATTGATTCACATATTGGATTGCCTCTTTACCATAATAAGGATCGCTGGAAACATTAAAGGAAATGAGGTATTTGTCCTTTTCTTCCTTTGGATTTAATTTATGAATGCCGTTATACAAACCTGTGTTGGTATAATAGTCTTCTCCTGCTTTAAGGACTCCGAAAGATTTATACAAAGGTGCTTCATTGTTCTTTTCAATCACCAGTTTTTTCACGTTTGCTACCGCACCTTCAAAAGACATCTGAATCATATAAGAAGAAGTGAAAATATAATAAGCCTCCTGAATGGTTACTGTTCCCATCGGGCTTTTGGCGTCACGAGTTCCGGCTTTTAATTTTCCTTCTGTAAAAACGTTGATTTCTCCGTTTTCTACAAAAATATTTCTAATTTCTACATCAACCAGGTCTTTATGAGAATAGATTCCAATGATTTTATCATTTGCCAAAACAGTGCCCGATTCTAAATCGTACAGCATCAGATTTTCATAAGGATCTTTCATAAAACCTTTGAGCGCTTTATTGAATGCAATTAAATACTCCTTATTTCCAATCGAAATTATTTTGGGAGTATGTACTTGAACTTGACTTTGGAAAGTTTTTTCTTCTGTTTTCCCAGCATCAATCCAAACCAGATAATCCTGAGATTTGGAAGCATCATCCGTTCTGATCAAAGCAATTTTCCCGGAATTTGAAATTCCAAAGGAATGGGTCCGAAAATTATCCTGAAAAGTTACATCCTTATTCCAGACTTTACTGAATGTTTGGGTTTCGATGACATTTAAGTAATCCGTTTTCGGATCTTTTCTTCCGGCGTGTTTCTGATAATTAATTCCTACAAATTGACCGTTTAACGAAGTATGCACTTTCACATAACCCGATTTCATATTTGATTCAATCGGATAGGTAGCTACAACTGAACTGGTGAACGCGGAAGTCGATTTGTCAAACAATATCTGGTAAATCTCTTTTTTCTTTACTTTTCCCGAGTAACTTTCTGTATAAATGGCTAATTGTCCGTTTGTATTTTCAGCCGAACCTAAAAAATTTGACAATGCTCCCGCATCAACTTTTGGGAAATCATATTTGTATACATCTACCACCTGGTTTTTTTGGTCAAATTTCCTGATGATGATTTTATGTTCAGCCAACATTCCGTCGACGTTGATATTGGATAACATATAATGGTTGTAATTATCAACCAAAACAAATTTCAGGTCTTTTTCATTTGTTAAATCAAATTCAAATTTACCTCCCCATTCTAATGTTGACTGTGCATTTGAAAAGAAAGTCAATCCGTTAAATAATACTATAAAAAGTGTTATACTAAATTTCATTTTTACTTGTTTTTATAAATTGCGTTTTCAAGTTGATTTAATTCCCTTTCTTCATCATACGATAATTTCAGATAAACCAAATTTTCCTGAAATTCATTCAGGTATTTTTCTGCTTCGGCTTTATTTCCCAAAGCAACATTTAACCTCATTAAATTAAAATAAATCATCTTTCCGATTTTTGCATTAAAAAGAGCCTTTGAGTCTTTATAATTCACTTTTTTTAGAGCCTCCAACCAAATGTCTGTACCTTTTTTCAGGTTGTCCATTGCCATTTTATTGACTTCAGCAGCATTATCTGCCTGCAATTTTTTCAGGTTTGTAGTCACATAAATGTGCGCTCTTTCTAAATCGTCGTAATTGTTCTTGTTATTTTTAACGTATTCAATCTTTATTTTTTTGTTTTCTGCCTGAAACGCAAATGTATCATTAAGCTTCTGGTTTAAAAAGGTCATTACTTTTTCCAGATAATTTTTTTCCTGTCTTGGTTTGTTGATGTTATTGGTTGGAGAAGACGAAACAAATTCAAAATCTTGAAAATAATTTTCGCTAATAACTTCCTGGCCATTTACTTTTACCAATAATTTAGTAGGCTGCCTGGCATAACTTTGTCCGGCATTGTCCTGAAATTCAACCTTTTGAATATTTATCAAAATTTCAACGTTGTTTTTACCTCTTGTAAATCCCTGAATGACAATTTGAGAAGCCAAAACCTGATTGTTGACAATAATGTAATCATCTAAATTAGGATCCTGGTATTTTGGTTCCTGAGGTTTGTAATATTCGGGCTTTGCAGGAACTACCAATTTAGGTTTTTTACCCTGGTCTATGATCACCATCCGTTCAACCAAAGTAAGTTTTTCAAAAGCATCTGATTCTGTTTTGAATTTCTCATTCGCTTTCTTTATTTCCTCTTCATGATCTTTCAGTTTTTGCTGGTATTCGGCTTCACTCTGAGCAACCTTATCACCGTAATCGCTCAATTCTTTTTGAAAATCGACTTTCGATTGATTAATCACATCGTCGGTTGTAAGATTGTAGGGAGAATCAACCGTCACATTGTAAAATCTTTGTTCTTCCGGCAAAAGCTGTATCGGTGCTTTTATCGCCTGAAATTCAATGACTTCATCATTTATATTTTGACCAAGAAGAGTTACAGATACTAGCAGAGAGAAAAGAGAAAGATACTTCATAGCATATTTTTTAAAACGGTGCAAAAGTAAGGTTTTTATTCTTAACGGATTTAATAAGAGCTAAATGCAATTATCACATAATCCTTTTACAATAAGACTTGTTTCTTCCGCTTTGAATTTTTTGGGCAAAGAAATTTTAGGTAAGCTAAAGTCTTTCATACAAAAAGTTACACCACATTTATTGCAATGAAAATGGACATGGGACTGTTCCGGCATACATTCGCAATCTTCATCACAAAGTGCATACTTGACTGAGCCGGTTCCGTCTTCTATGGAATGAATAAGCTTATGTTTCTGAAAAGTTTTCAGCGTCCGGTACAAGGTTGTCTTGTCGGCTTGTTCAAAATGAGTTTCCAGTTCATTCAAACTCACGGCGTGTTCAGAATTTTGCAATTCCTTCAAAACCAAAATCCGCATGGCTGTCGGATGGATTTCTCTTGACTTTAGCTTTTTTTCCAATTCAGGTTTCATATAAAAACCTTTTCATTTTTTATATAAAATCAACCTTCCTTCGAACCTTTATTTCCCTTTGGAAAATTGGTTCTCTTCATTTCTTCTCCAATCTGATTAGCTGCAGAGAATGAAGCGACCATCGTGTTGAGCATTTCGCTTGCGGCAGTCGGGGAATTGGGTAATAGAATCAATTTGGAATTGGTATGCTCACCTATCGACTGAAGCGTATCATAATGCTGGGTAACCACGATCAGCGCCGATGCTTCCTGGGAACTGATCCCCACTCCGTTCAGCACATCCACAGATTCCAGTAAACCTTTGGCTATTTCACGTCTTTGATCTGCGATTCCACGCCCTTGTAATCGCTTGCTTTCAGCTTCGGCCTTGGCCTTCTCAACAATCAGGATTCTTTGCGCGTCTCCTTCATATTGCGCAGCTACTTTTTCACGTTCTGATGCGTTGATACGGTTCATGGCGTGTTTTACCTGTTCGTCAGGGTCAATGTCTGTTACCAATGTTTTGATGATATCATATCCGTAATCGTTCATTGCTTCCTGTAGTTCACCTTTTACAGCGATCGCAATGTCATCTTTTTTCTCAAAAACATCATCCAAACGCAATTTAGGAACTTCTGCACGGACCACGTCAAAAACATATGAAGTAATCTGTGCATAAGGATTATCTAATTTATAAAATGCATCAAATACTTTGTCTTTAATAACCATATATTGTACGGAAACTTTCAATTTTACAAATACGTCATCCTGTGTTTTGGTTTCCACCACCACATCCAGTTGCTGAATTTTGAGTGATAGTTTTCCGGCAATCCTGTCCACAACAGGTATTTTTAATTGAAAACCGGCAGAGCGTACACTTTGGAACTTACCGAAACGCTCTACAATTACAGCCGTTTGTTGTTTAACGATAAAGAAAAACCCCAGAATACTTAATACAAAAATCGCCGCAAGTATGTAAATAACCGTCGAAAATGTGCTTAATAATGTTGAAACATCCATATTTTATTTTTTGTGAAAATACGACAATTTTCAGAGCATTCCTAATTCAAACTTAGCTTCTTCGCTCATCATATCTCTGTCCCAAGGTGGATCAAATGTAATTTCCACTTCAGCTTCATCTACGCCTTCGATTTCCTGGACTTTTTGCTTGACTTCATTGGGCAAGCTTTCTGCAACCGGACAATTGGGTGAAGTAAGTGTCATCAAGACCTTTACCTTGCCGCTTTCATTGGCAAACGCATCGTAAATCAATCCCAATTCGTAAATATCCACCGGGATTTCAGGGTCGTATATGGTTTTGAATTTTTCGACCAGTTTTTCGCCGATTTCATTCAATTGTTGTTCTGTAAGTGCCATTTTTTATCAATTTCTTACAAAGTTACTTTATTAATTTGTGAATTTGAATATTTGAAAATTCGTTTAGTAAATGATTAAATCATTTTTAACAATAGATTCAAAATCGACTCTTCATCCAAACCAACCATTTTCTCCAGTTCTTCCACCGAGCCGTGCGGAATGAATTCATCTGGATAACCTTTTCGGATGATTTTCCCTTTGAAATCTTTTTCCTGCGCATATTCCAAAACCGCATCGCCGAATCCGCCGTTCAGAATTCCGTCTTCAAATGTGATGATGGTTTTATATTGATTGAAAATTTCATCTAATTCTTCTGTGTCCAATGGCTTGCAGAAAAGGAATTTGTAATGTCCGATGCTTCCACTTGCTTCTACTTCGCTCAGCAACCGCCGATCAGCATTCAAAGACTTTAATATTTTTTGAATTTTTGAACCAATTGTTCCAAATGTCAAAATTGCGATTTCATTTCCTTTTTGTATTTCAAATGCTTTCCCGATTTCAATTTTTTCGAATTCATCCGGTAAACTTTCGGCTTCCGAATTTCCTTTTGGAAAACGAATGGAAAAGGGGGCTTTGGTAAACTGTGCCGTATAAAGCAAATTCCGGAAATCAACATCATCCATTGGAGCCGAAACAACCATATTCGGAACGCTTCTCAGAAACGAAATATCAAAATAACCGTGATGCGTGGCGCCGTCGGTTCCGACAATTCCGGCACGGTCAATGCAAAAAACAACCGGAAGATTTTGTAAAGCGACATCATGAATCAATTGGTCATAAGCTCGCTGTAAAAATGTGGAATAAATCGCCAGATAAGGAATCGTGCCTTGTGAAGCCAATCCTGCAGCGAAAGTTACAGCATGCTGCTCAGCAATTCCGACATCCAAAACACGGTCGGGAAACTGAATTCTGGCTTTTACCAGATTACTTCCGGAAAGCATTGCCGGTGTAATCGTAACAATCCTTTCATTTTGATTCATCAGTTCGACAATCGTTTCCCCAAAAATTTTCTGATATGACAATTTAGGGCTGGAAACCGCAGAAATTTCGCCTGTTTCTTTGTCAAACAATCCGGGCGAATGCCATTTTACCTGGTCGGCTTCGGCTTGTGCATAACCCTTTCCTTTTGTGGTTTTGATGTGAAGTAATTTAGGGCCTTCAATTTTATCTAACTCATTAAAAGCCGAAAATAATTCGTCAAAATTATGTCCGTCAATTACGCCTTTGTAATGAAATCCGAAATCTTCAAAAACGGAATGATTCAACCCGTTTTCCAATTGAAAAAAATGTTCTTTCAATGCCCCGACTGACGGATCGATTCCGATGGAATTGTCATTGAGGATAATCAAAACATCCAGATTCGTGCTTCCCAAATGATTCAACCCTTCCAGTGCCATCCCGGAAACGATAGATGCATCACCAATTACAGCAATGTGCTTGTTGGATTTTCCTTGCAATTGATCTGC
>CAZKOC010000126.1:3996-6215 GCA_964554275.1 uncultured Weeksellaceae bacterium | reverse complement strand
TACCCAATCCTGTTTTGATTTTGAACATAAGCCGGGAAAAAGGTTTCATCCCAAAATTGTTCACTCCTAAATTCTTGGGCAATAATGCCATCAGAATAATCATAATTCCTACGGCAATGCTCAGCGGATTTTGCAATCCCGCAAAGGAAACTCCGTAACCGATGATTCCCAGCAATGCGCCAAGCGCTGTATAAGTCGTAACCCTTCCGAACTGATAGGTCAGGTTGCGAGCGGTAAAGTCAAATTTATTTTCAGGGTTCAGTCCAAGTGAAAAAGCGATGGGTCCGCACATGCCTACACAATGCAGGCTGGTTGCCAGTCCTAATCCTAACGCTGCTATGGCTATTGAGCCTTCCACTTCACTCTTTCTTTGATCAGGTAATCTTCATTGTTCTGTTTCCAGCGAAGAGAAACTTCATACTCACCCTTTTCCAAATCCACTTCGTGTATGAGCATTTCATTTCTTGAATTGAGCTTCAGTGGTTCGGTGACATCCTTTTTACTGTCATCTGAACGAAGAAACTGAACCTCGCCGCTTGCCGGCGGCTCTGCAAAACGAATCAGAAATCCGTTCGCCTGTTCTATGATTTCAGGCCTTTGCTGCATTTCATTGGCACGATTGGCCGCATCAATATCGTCCTGATAATGAATTGTTTTTTCATAGTAATCTTCCGTCACCATTTCACCCATATTACCCGCAAAGAAAACAAGTGACGTAATGAATATCATAAAACATCCCAATGCAACCATCAATCCGTGTGCCCATGTAAATTTCATCTGTTATCTAATTTTCAATTAAAACGGTGCCGCGAAGCTTGTAGCATAATCATCCAGCTCTTTTCCTTTTTCATCTACGGCAACCATCACCACCCTTTCCTTGTAGGAACTTATATCTGTTTTATGAATTCTGATTTCAACAAGTCCTTGCTTTATATCCGCTTTTCGCAAAATTACGGTAGGCGGCCCGTCTATGATTCTGATTTTTCCGTCTTTATGGGATTTTAAACCAAAATTGACATGCAGGTCTTCATTCGTTTTATTATACAATGTGTACTCATAAAGGTTGATGATATTTTCTCCCTCTACTTTAAAGTTTTTTCCGGGAACCTGTAGGAATTTAACTTCCACATCATTCCGGTTAAATAAAAATATATTAATGGCTCCTACAATTGCTAACAGAGCTACCGTATAGGCAACCATCCTACCTGTAAATTTGAATTTGGCTCCTTTTTCTATATTCTCTTCAGACGCGTAACGGATCAATCCTTTAGGGAGATTAATTTTTTCCATCACCTCATCACAAGCGTCTATACAAGCGGTACAGCCGACGCATTCCATCTGAGTTCCGTTTCGGATGTCAATTCCGGTCGGGCAAACCACTACACATTGCTTACAATCAATACAATCACCTTTTCCTGCCGCGGCACGGTCTTCTCCTTTTTTGAATTTAGCCCTTCCCACCTGTGCTTCTCCGCGCTTGAAGTCGTATGCGACAATGACGGTTTTCTTATCGATCAGCACGCCCTGTAAACGCCCGTAAGGACACACAAGCGTACAAACCTGCTCCCTGAACCACGCAAAAATGAAATAGAACAACCCTGTAAATATGATAAGTCCGAAAAATGTACTCAGGTTTTTTCCGCCGGGACCCTCCTTTATCAAATCAAGCAAAGCATCTGAGCCAATGATATAGGCCAGAAACACATTGGCAATCAAAAATGAAATCAATGAAAAGATGGTCCACTTCAAAAGCCTTTTCCTGATTTTTTCTTCATCCCACGGTTGTTGAGCCAGGCGCATTTGTTTGGGACGGTCACCTTCTATGGCGTATTCGATCTTACGGAACACGTGTTCCATAAATATAGTTTGAGGACAAATCCATCCGCAAAAAATCCTGCCGTACACCACCGTAAACAACAGGACGGAAACGATTGTAGCGATCATCCCGATTGCCAAAAGAAAGAAATCGGACGTGAAAAACGGGAAACCTAATATAATGAACTGCCCTTGCGGCACATTGAACATAAAAATCGGGTTTCCGTTGGGTAATTTAACAAAGGGATTTAGTACCAATATAGCCAGTAAGAACCAACTTACATAAGTTCTGTACTTGGTAAATTTACCGGATGGTTTTTTAGGAAACACCCATTGGCGTTTCCCTTTTCTGTCCATCGTGGCTATGCTTACTCTAAATGATTCTTCCTCTTCAGAAAGTTTGT
>CAZKOC010000126.1:0-3896 GCA_964554275.1 uncultured Weeksellaceae bacterium | reverse complement strand
CTGTCCATCGTGGCTATGCTTACTCTAAATGATTCTTCCTCTTCAGAAAGTTTGTCTAAATCATGATCTTTGATTTGAGAATCTTCCATTTCTCATTTTCCAATTCAAAATTATTTAACCCAAGAAATAGGGTTTTTGTTATTTTTCAGACGCAGTAGCTGTCGAATCTGATTTTACGGGCACTTCCGTTTGCGTTGCAGCGGCATTATTATCTTTAGCCCAATCAGGAATTAAATCTCCCTGAGGTGCGCTTCCACCAACCGCATTTTCTTTTTCCTGATTTAAGTAGTACACATAAGATGCTACTTTTTCAATTGCAAGTCCCGTAAGCTCTTTACGTTTACCGAACCCTCTCATTTGAGGATTTTGGGGACTGCCATTATAAACTATATCATAGATATTATAGAACAGGCTGTCCTGAACTTTATTAATCCAATAGTCATCTGTTAAATTAGGGCCGATTCCACCTCCACCGGTTGCTGTATGACAGGTTGCACAGATATTATCAAATATTTGTTTTCCTTCTGCTATTGCCTGTGCATCAGCATATTTATTTTCGGCCCCGTCGATGGTTATGTCATTATTTTTGATCCAAATCGTCACTCTTTCTTCTTCCGCAGTATTGAATTCTTCATACTCCACTTCCGGGTGGGCAAAGTCTGTAAAGCTATATGCCAATACATACACTACTGCAAATACGCAGCCACCATAAAACATAGCCAGCCACCATTGCGGAAGTGCATTGTCTAACTCTTTGATCCCGTCAAAACCATGATCTAAAATCATCGCTTCCTCTTCTTCATCTGTTTGTCTTTCACGGCTGCTGCGCAACAATCCTTTTAAATATCCCTGCTTTGAGATTGCAAGATATTGTTTTTGAGCCTCCGGGCTTAACTTTTTAAACTTATTGCTTTCCACAACTCTGTTGATTGCGTTTACAATCAGCAACATAATGAAAGCTATTAATAAAATCCCAATTGAAGCCGCGCTTGAAAATGTTTCTGCAAAATGTTTCCAGGCATTTACAAAGAAGCCGGAAAATCCTTTGGCTTTTTCAAATCCTACAGATGTAACCATCATTAAAATAACAACAATGGCAATTAATACGATGGGAATGAATATGTATCCGGGTGTACGTTGTTTCATTTGAGAATTGTTTTTTAGTCTTTATCGTCTAAAGGTAGTTCTGAATCTTTTTTATAATAATCTTTAGGACGCTTCCAGATGAAATATACCAATGCCGTGAAAAATATTACAAACAACAATAAAGATATTGTCTGCAAAACTCCTGCATATTCATAGCTGGTAAATGCGTCTTTAAAGTATTTTAACATAATTAGTTTCCTATAATACTGGTTGTTTCCGTTTTTTCAGTGGAGATGTCTGTCCCCAATCTCTGTAAGTAAGCAATTAATGCCACTATCTCCCTGTCTCTTAACTGAACGAAATTTTCTCCTTTGTCCTGTTGCTCTTTTGCATATTTTTCCATCAGGTCTGGAGCATCCTTAAAGATACTTTCCTCTATTGCCAGGGCTTGTTTGTTCATTGAAGTTTCTATACTGTCAAAATCTTCTTCTTCATAAGGAACGCCTAAGGCTACCATGGATTTCATTTTGGCTTTGGTGAGCTCACGGCTTTGCTTATTGTAAACCAACCAGGGATAACGGGGCATGATTGAACCCGGGGAAGTACTTCTCGGATCCCACATATGTTTGTAATGCCATGCATCAGGGTTTTTACCTCCTTCACGATGCAAATCCGGCCCGGAACGCTGTGAGCCCCATAAGAACGGGTGATGATAAACATATTCTCCCGGTTTTGAGTATTCACCATAACGCTTCACCTCATCACGAAACGGGCGAATCATCTGTGTGTGACAGGCATTACATCCTTCTCTTATATATAAATCGCGTCCTTCTAATTCCAATGGTGTATAAGGTGTTACGGAAGCAATCGTAGGAACATTTGATTTCACTACAATTGTAGGAATTATTTCCACCGCGCCTCCTATTGCTACTGCCACAAATGACAATACTGTCAATAAAGTAGGCATTCTTTCTAACCAGGTATGCGCGCCTTCCCCTTTTTTACGTGCTGAACTTATTTTAGCAAGTGCGGGCGCCTCAGCTTGTTCGTTTGCTACAAAGTGACCGCTTCTTACTGTTCTCCAAACATTAATCACCATCAAAATACCACCTGTCAGATACAAAGCTCCTCCAAAAGCTCTCATTGGGTAAAGCCAATCTTTCAAAATGGTTACGGTTTGTAAGAAGTTTCCATATTTCAAAGTTCCGTCTTCGTTAAATTGCTGCCACATCAGGCCTTGTGTCCAACCGGCAACATACATCGGAATTACCCAGAACAAGATCCCTAAAGTCCCGATCCAAAAGTGAGTATTTGCCAATCTGTTCGATGCCAGCTTGGTGTTGAATAATTTAGGCACCAGCCAGTAAATCATTCCAAATATGATGAATCCGTTCCAACCTAAAGTTCCTACGTGAACGTGTGCCGGAACCCAGTCGGTAAAGTGACCTATTTTATTCAGTGTTTTTGTTGCCAGCATCGGGCCTTCAAAAGTAGCCATACCATAACAAGTAATTGCAACTACCATGAATTTCAATACGGGTTCTTCCCTTACTTTATCCCACGCGCCTCTCAAAGTAAGAAGCCCGTTCAGCATTCCTCCCCATGACGGCGCGATCAACATAATTGAAAATCCTGTTCCTACTGCCTGAACCCATGCCGGAAGAGATGTATATAAAAGGTGGTGAGGCCCTGCCCATATGTAAATGAAGATCAGCGACCAAAAGTGAATAATCGAAAGTTTATAAGAAAACACCGGACGGTTGGCCGCTTTTGGAACAAAATAATACATCAATCCCAAAATTGGAGTAGTTAAAACAAATGCCACTGCATTATGGCCGTACCACCACTGTACCAAAGCATCCTGAACCCCTGCATATAACGAGTAACTTTTAGGAGCGAAAACATTCCAGTGAACCGGCAATTCAAGGTTATTGAAGATATGCAGCATAGCTACTGCAACCCAGGTTCCCAGGTAAAACCAAATCGCTACGTAAAGGTGTCTGACCCTTCTCTTGGCTATGGTTTTGAACATATTTAACCCAAAAATAATCCAGGTTACCGCGATCAGAATATCAATCGGCCATTCGTGCTCAGCATATTCTTTTGAGGTATTGATTCCCATTAAAAACGTAACCAAAGACAAACCGATGAACAATTGCCAGCCCCAGAAATGTGTCCAGCTCATGACATCACTTCCCATCCTGGTTTTCAATAATCGCTGCATGGAATAATAAGCTCCTGCAAAGAATCCGTTTCCTACAAACGCAAACACGGCAAATGTGGTGTGAATCATCCTGAGTCGACCAAATCCCATAGCTCCGTTCGTATTAGCAAGTCCCTCGATTCCCCCTCCGAAAAGAGACCATTTGATTTCGCCATCATCTGTACCGAAAATATAATCCGGAAGCGTTGGGAAAAACTTCAGTGTTGCAACCAAAACACCAAACGAGAAAGCCATGATGGCCCAAAAGATGGTCGCATAAACGAAATACTTTACGATCTTATTATCGTAATTGAAAGTTTGCATCTGCATTACGTATCAATTTTGTCTTTTAATTTTTTGTCATCGAACAACATCCTAACCGCAGGTGATTCATCTTCATCAAACTGCCCTTTTTTGGCCCCTATAAGGAATAGTGCCAAAAACACGGCAGCGAGTGAAACACTTGCGATAACCATTAAAATGATAATTCCCATAACGCTTACAAATGTACAATTGCAACATTAAAATTGTAATGATTTTGGTCAGAGCATTGGCTTGAATGGTTAATTTATACTCATTCTAAATTCCATTTCATAAATCCCGCGAC
>CAZKOC010000125.1:0-6349 GCA_964554275.1 uncultured Weeksellaceae bacterium | reverse complement strand
CTAATTTACCGTCTGAATGAACATAAATATTCCGGGTTTTCTTTTTGAAATCCCAGGCAGAGTCACGGTCAAAGAATTCTTTAGACCATTCTTTCAGTTCGTCGCGTTTCCAATTTTCAGTTTCATCTGTTCCAATGTAACGCGCGTCCTCCGTCATCGAACCAAAAAACACATTTTCATCCGCAACTGCTGCAGCCTGATGCCAGTTGTCTAAAAGCTGGTTGATTTGTTCCTGAGGATTTTGGGCAACTGCAAAATTCCACAAGAAAATAATTGAAAGTATTAAAGTTTGTTTCATTTTTTATTATTTAAGTGATGTAAATCCTTTGTATTGGTCATTTTCGAAAATCAAAAGATGTGTCATATTTAATACATCCCGGCTTCCTTTGATTTTTACTACCGTATAATAATTTCTATTTTCTATTATTTCAGAACTATTCCATTCAATTTCCACAAAGTGAGGTTGTAATTTTTTTACTTCCGCTACATTGGTATTGTCTGGAATAGTTTTCATCCAATAAATTGTATCATTATAGTAATTTTTACAAGAAAAAAAGAAAACAGCAAGGAACAACGTAAAAATGGATTTGTTCATCGCTTAAATTTTAAGTGAATTTAATCAATTTTAATTCATAAAAAACATCCGCAATTTTGCGGTCATTGGAAAGCCGTGGAACTTTGTTTTGTCCGCCGAGTTTTCCCTGTGATTTCATATAATCATTGAAACCGTTGGGTTTAATTTCAGTGATTTTCAGAATTTGAAGGATGTTACCCGAGATCAAATCATCATAGTATGAATTCAATTTTCTAAGATTTGAATCCAGATTTTCTGTAAACAAATCCAAGTTTTCAGGTTCCTGTGCAAATTCCACGAACCATTCGTGGTAAGGCAAACCCGATTCAGGATTTACTTGTGGAGCCACAGTGAACTCAGAAACCTGTGCCGGATAGTTTACTGAAGTTTGCTGCATGGCCTGTTCCACCTCATGAGCAATCACATGTTCACCAAATGCCGAAGTGTAGTGTTTTATCCTTCCCGAAATGATTATTTTATAAGGATTCAGACTCGTAAAACGTACCGTATCGCCGATGTTGTATCCCCACAAGCCGGCATTGGTATTGAGAATCAAAACATAATCTTTGTTGAGCTCCACATCTTTAAGTGAAATTCTTGTGGGATTTTCATTGAAAAATTCTTCGGTCGGGATGAATTCATAAAAAATTCCGTGATTCAACAACAAAAGCAAATCATCATCAGTATCATCCTGATAAGCAATAAATCCTTCGGAAGCCGGATAAGTCTGAATTACAGGCAGATCCTCCCCGATCAATTCCTTCATTTTTTCACGATAAGGATTATAATTCACACCGCCCGTAACCATCAGTTGCAGATTGGGAAAGATTTCTTTGATAGTTTTCTTTCCTGATTTTTGAATTAATTTTTCAAAATACATAACCAGCCACGGTGGGATCCCGCTTATGAGAGTCATGTTTTCAGGTAAGGTCTCCTCTACGACTTTGTCAACTTTTTTTTCCCAGTCTTCTATGCAATTGGTTTCCCAAGTGGGCATTCTGTTCTTTTGTAAATAATTCGGGACATAATGCGCAACAATTCCCGAAAGCCGACCTTCCCGGATTCCATTTTTTTCATGTAATTCAGGGCTTCCTTGCAGAAAAATCATTTTTCCGTTTACGAAACCGGAAGTGCCTTTTTGCTGTATATAATTTAACAAGGCATTTCGGGCCGCGTTGATATGATTGGGCATCGATTCTTTGGTAATCGGTATGTATTTGGAACCCGAAGTCGTTCCCGATGTTTTGGCAAGATAAAGCGGTTTTCCCTTCCACAAAACGTTTTCTTCTCCTTCTAAAATTCTATTGATGTAAATTTTCAATTCTTCATAATCACGAATGGGAACATTTGTTTTGAAATCTTCATAATTATGAACCGAATCGAAATGATGATCTTTTCCAAACCGGGTCTTTTTTCCTACGGAAATTAATTCCTTAAAAATTTTATTCTGATATTCCAAAGGATTCTGAATCCAGGCAGATTCTTTCCACGAAATATATTGGGCAAATATTTTGGCAATTTCTGCTTTGAAATTCATCAATTTCAATTAAAATTCATTAAAAAACGATGTACTGTTGCGGATCAACCGGTGTTCCGTCAATCCATAATTCAAAATGCAAATGCGGGCCGGTGGTTAGTTCTCCCGTATTCCCAACGGCAGAAATCACTTCACCTTTTTTTACAACATCGCCCATTTTTTTATAAATGGTAAGATTATGTTTATAAATGGATAACATTCCATTACTGTGCTGAATTACGGCAACATAGCCCGTATCGGGGGTCCAGTCTGCAAAAACAACAGTTCCTGCAGCAACGGATTTGATGGCTTCGCCTTCCTGTGCAGCAATGTCTATTGCCAAATGATTTTCTTCTGTACTATAACCTGAAGTTATGATTCCTTTGAGAGGTGTGAACAATAAATTCCCTGATTCAGAACCATTTGTAGACCCATTTACATTAAACATTTCTTCACGCTCAACCTCTTCTCTTAATTTTAAGTCGTCTTTTGTGGGTGACAAATCAACTTTATCCAAATCAAAAGAAGCAGTAAATTGCTGATTCGTCGTATCAATATCAGGAACAGGAACTTCACCTGAGACAATTGCTCTTAAATTCCTAATGTAAATGTCGTTGGCTTTTGACTTCGATTCCAGTTCCATCACTTTGTCCGTAAGCATTATAACTTGCTGTTTATCTATCACATCTGCCTTTTTTTCTGAAGGTAAGATATAATTATGGATAGGCGTATAAAGCAAAGTCAGGGTTGTGACCGCAACGGTAAAAAAAGTAAACAATGCTAAAATCACCAAAACATTCATCCTGTTTAACCTCACTGAAAACTGCTCTTCCTGAGATTCTTCATTGAGAATAATCAAGGTATGCTTCTGAAAAAGTTTACGAAATATATTTTTATTTTTCCTCACTGAGTTGTTAATCAGATGCAAATATCTGAATTGTTTAACATCTTGTATAAGATTTTTTTAAATAATGCGTTTTTATTGTAGTTTTGTCAGGACAGGATTATCTATGAAAAAGAAATTACTTACGATCGTTTGTGTTGGGGTTTTGGCTGGATGCTCTACTGAAAGAGATTCGTTTAAAAACAGGGCATTTCACAGCAGTACGGCTTGGTTCAATACTTTGTTCAACGCAGAAGAAGCAATGGACAAAAAAATTGACGAATTACAATTAGAGTACAAAGACAATTATTCTGAAATACTACCTGTTGACCCATTGCCAAAAATCACGGAAGGTGACTTTTTGGACGGGATCAATTTTGATGATCCGCCCGCGGCAGGCTTCAAACAAACAGGTTCTTCAAATTCAAATAAAAACAAATCAGCAACAGGATTTGATTTGGTAGAGCAAAAAGCAATGAAAGCCATTGAAAAACATTCTATGAATATCAATGGCAAAGAGCGCAACAAAATGATGACCCGTGCTTACCTTATTTTAGGAAAGGCCCGGTACAATAAAGGAAAAGGCTTTGAAGCTTTGGACGCATTAAATTATCTAAGAACCAATCTTCCTTACCACAAAAAATATACACCGGAAGCTGAAATGTATATGGCACTTGCCAATATACAAACCGGAAATGTTTTTGAGGGAGAAAGAATTTTAGAGAAACTTCATAAAGATGACGGTTTAAAGAAAGGATTGACTGAAAACATTTCAAAATATTACGCTCAGGACCTGATCCGCAGAGGAGAGTACGAAGATGCTGTTGCAGCATTGGACGATGCCATTGACCATTCAAGGAACAAAAAGCGAAAAGCAAGATATTATTATATAATTGGACAGTTATTCTCCGAAATGGGAATGCAAAATGAAGCTGGAGAAGCTTTTACAAGGGTTTACCGGTTAAAGCCAGGATTTGAAATGGAAGTAAAATCCCAACTGGCAATTGCTAATAATTTTGATCCGGAAGTCAACAGCTATAATTCTTACAAAGAACATTTACTTGATGTTTCTAAAAAAGGGAATTATGTTTCCAGAAAAAATGAATTTTATTATGCAATAGGAAGCATGGCTTTCAAAGACGAAAAAATCGATGAAGCGCGAAAGTATCTGAAACAAAGTTTTGAAGGGCAGCCTTCAGACCCTTATATCCGTGGCAAGGCTTATGAAACCTACGCGAACCTTGAATTCAATGAAGGAAATTACGTGCACGCTTCTGCCTACTATGACAGTGCTTTGGCCGTAATACCCTATGATAAAGACATTGCCAGGATTACTGAAAGAAATTCATCTCTGAAAACATTGATGGAAAAATATTACCTCGTAAAAAGAAACGATAGTATCCTGAAACTCGCAAATATGTCTCCTCAAGAAAAAGAAACTTTTTTCAAAGATTACATTGCAAAACTAAAAGTTGAAGACGAAAAAAAACAAAAACAATCAGAACAGGAAATGACTTCCTTCCAGACACAAATCAAAGGAGGAGGATTCAATTCTTCTTTTGACGAAGGCGGAAATACCTTTTACTTTTACAATACTTCACAAAGAGGGTTCGGACAAACTGAATTCAAAAGAATTTGGGGAAATGTCCGTCTTGCAGATAACTGGAGAAGTTCAGCCGTAACTACATTGACCATTGAGGAACAAGAAGCAGAAATGCTGGGACAGGTAGATTCTCAAAACCCGAGACGTTATGAGCTGGAATACTATATAGAACAAATTCCTACCAAACGAAACGAACTGGACAGATTAAAAATAGAAAGAGATACTACAGAGCTTTCCTTAGGAATCGGATATTTTGATTTATTCAGTAATGCCAAGTCCGCGACATCAACTTTGGAGCACCTGATTTCTACACCTCCCAAAAATGAACAGACTACTGCCCAAGCGTATTATCAGCTTTACAGGATTAACAACAAAGTAGAAAATACAGCAAAAACAGATGAGTATAAAAATTACATTCTTACAAATTATCCAAATTCAATTTATGCCGAATATATTTTAAATCCGGAATTTGATTTCACAACTCCAACCACACAAGAAGCCTTGGCTTACTATGAGGAGACTTATTATTTTTATAAAGATAAAAAATACGATCAGGTAAAATCCAGAACAGCCGAAGCCATTGAAAAATGGCCGACGGAAATTATCATTGCCAAATTCTCATTACTCAATGCGTTAGCAATTGGCGCTACAGAAGAAAGAGACTCCTTTATAAACGCATTGGAATTAGTGACTGTTGCATACCAAAATACAGACGAAGCCAAAAAAGCAAAAGAAATATTGGATTTACTTAAAGGGAAAATTATTAAAAATGAAAGCTTGAGAGATCCGGAACAAGTTCAAAAAGAAGAAGAAGAAAAAATCAAACAAAAAGCTGAACAAAATAATAATACCAGCTTAAATTCTTCCGATTTATTATCACCAACTAATTCACTGGATAATCCAACTCAGAATAATCCGAGATCAGAGGAGGGATCAAGGTCCCGAACAAAATAAAACTTATAAATTTCCCTGAATATCTACCTGAAGTTTTAAAAGTGCGTCATTTGATGGCGCATTTTCGCTTATGGATTTTCTGATAATGTATTCCTGTAACTGTTCTGCGGTTGCATCACCACCTAAATCTTCCATACATTGACGAATGAAATTTTGAGTCGCGTTTTTTGCAGAATAAATCAGTTTCCAGGTTTCGGGATTCACATAAATCTGCTGACTTAAATTATGTTCCCATTCACCCTGTACAGTCTGAATCAAAATCGATTCATAATTTTTCGCGGTTGATTGTGGTGAAATTCTTCTTGCCAATCCTGTCGGTTTAATTCTTTCTAAAAACAAAGCCATCCGCTCATAAGCAGCTAATCGCTGGGGAATGATTTGTGAAGTATTTATTTTTCTAACTTCAATTTCTCTTCTGATTGTTTCGTTTTTCAAAAATTTATCAATCAGAAAATATACAATTCCGGCAATTAGAATTCCGGGTAAAAGATTCGTCAGTACAATCCACAAAGTCTCCAAATTCATTTATTTTAAAAATTCACCCAAAGATAGAAATGATTTTAATTTTCTGTAGATAAAATTCATTCAAAGTATTTATTCATCCGAATTGAAATTCGTAATTTGCGGAAAAATTCTACATATGCAAAATAATATGAGCCCGAAAGAAGCGGTATTGGAAAAAATCAAAGAAAAAGGGGGCTGGGTAAACACCCATGCACATTTAGACAGAGCGTATTCACTCACAAAAGATACATTTTCATTTACCAATTCTTACCTGAAAGAAAAATGGCATTTAGTTGATGATATGAAAAGAAATTC
>CAZKOC010000124.1:0-6360 GCA_964554275.1 uncultured Weeksellaceae bacterium | reverse complement strand
AATGAATTTCGCCTTGCAAACCTGTTTGCACAAAAAGTTTATCGATTGTTTTTCCGGCTTCGATAGCTTCAATTACCGGACGTAATCCAAATATTCCTGATTCTCTTTCTCTTTCCATGGGGCAAAAGTACAAATTTTCATTGACGAAATTCGAAGTTCGAAATTCGAGTTTCGTTTCAAAACTTGTGAATATCTTCCATTAGGTTAATCTTTGAATTTATCCGAAATTTGCAATTCAATTTAATTCAAAATGCAGCAATATCTCGATTTAGCACGACATATTTTAGAGAATGGAACGGAAAAAGAAGACCGTACCGGAACGGGAACGAAAAGCGTTTTTGGCTACCAGATGCGTTTCAATATGCAGGATGGATTTCCGCTCGTGACAACTAAAAAGCTGCATTTGAAATCCATCGTTCATGAATTGCTTTGGTTCCTGAATGGAGATACAAATGTGAAATATCTTCAGGATAATGGTGTGCGAATCTGGAATGAATGGGCAGATGAAAACGGTGATTTGGGCCCTGTTTATGGCCATCAGTGGAGAAGCTGGGGAAAACCAAATGGTGAAACCGTAGATCAGATCAAAGAAATCATTCATCAGATCAAAACAAATCCCAATTCGCGAAGAATGATTGTTTCCGCATGGAATGTTGGAGAATTGGACCAAATGGCCCTGGCGCCTTGTCATGCGTTTTTCCAATTTTACGTAGCCGATGGGAAATTGTCTCTGCAATTGTACCAACGAAGCGCCGATGTGTTTTTAGGTGTGCCGTTCAACATTGCTTCTTATGCTTTGTTGTTACAGATTATGGCGCAGGTTTGCGGACTGGAAGCCGGAGATTTTGTTCATACGTTTGGAGATGCGCATATTTATAAAAATCATTTCGAGCAAATCGAATTGCAATTGACCCGAGAACCGAGGAATTTACCTACCATGAAAATCAATCCGGAAGTAAAGGATATTTTCAGTTTTAAATTTGAAGATTTTATCTTGGAGAATTATGACCCGCATCCGCATATCAAAGGAGAAGTGGCGGTTTAGTTTTTTATTTAAATATAAATTTAATGAAATCCTTTTCGTTCGTCTTTTTATTTCTACTAATTTTTTCTTGTTCTAAACAGGTTAAACAAAACCAATCTGTAATTTATGAATCAGAAAATCTAATCGTTGTAAAACTTTCAGAAAGCGTTTATCAGCATATTTCCTACTTGCAAACGGATAGTTTCGGGAAGGTTGATTGCAACGGAATGATTGTGGTTGACAACGAAGAAGCTGCAATTTTTGATACACCGACAGATGCTGTGGGCTCGAAGGAATTGATTGAATTTTTACAAAATAAAAATATAGAAATCAAATCGGTTGTGGCGACGCATTTCCATGATGACTGCATCGGCGGACTGGATGAATTCCATAAAATCGGTGTGCCTTCTTACGCGAATCGTTTCACGATTGAATTGCTGAAAGACAATGAAAAGAACATTCCCCAAAACGGGATTGACAAAGAATTCACTTTAAATGTAGGAAGCAAAAAAGTATCTCTTAATTATTTCGGAGAAGGGCATACAAAAGACAATATCGTTGTCTATTTTCCGAATGAAGAAGCTTTATTCGGCGGTTGTCTGATCAAAGAAGTAGATGCTACTAAAGGTTATTTGGGAGATGCAAATGAAAATGCTTGGTCTGAAACAGTTACAAAATTGAAACAAAAATATCCCGACATCCAAACAGTAATTCCCGGTCATGGGAAATCGGGCGGGATGGAGTTGGTGGATTATACGATTGAATTGTTTCGAAAGTAATTTCAGAAGCACCTTGTCAAAGTTTTAAACCTTGACAAGGCTATTAAAACCTTAACAACCCTTTCACAAGCCAATTGTAACAAAATTTATTATCTTTCGACCAATTCAGTTCAAATTTCTATACAATGCAAAAACAATTATTCAGTATAGCATTTTCGGTTATCATTTCCGTATCTGCTTTTTCACAAATCAAAGAAACTTTACCGCCGAGTTACCGTGAAAATCAATCCAATAAAATGGAAATTTACCGTGCGGAAGCCGAGAAAATCAATTCTTTGGTGCATACTAAATTGGATTTGAAGTTTGATTATCAAAAAGAACACGTAAACGGCGAAGCCTGGATTACGCTGAAGCCCCATTTCTACGAAACTAGCAAACTTACGCTCGATGCAAAAGCAATGCTCATCCACGATGTGGAATTGGTGAAAGGAACTTCCAAAAAGAAATTGAATTTCACCAATGACGACTGGAAATTGTTCATCGACTTGGACAAAACCTATAAAAAAGACGAAGAATATACCGTTTACATCAAATATACGGCTCGCCCGAACGAAGTAAAACAACAGGGAAGCGCAGCCATTACTGACGCTAAAGGGATTTATTTCATCAATCCGAGAGGTGAAGACCCCGACAAACCTACCCAAATCTGGACACAGGGCGAAACGGTTGCTTCTTCCTGCTGGTTCCCGACCATCGACCATCCAAATCAGAAAACATCTCAGGAGATTTACCTGACGGTGCCCGACAAATTCGTAACCCTCTCCAATGGGAAGCTGGAAAAACAAACCAGGAATCCCGACGGGACGAGAACAGATTACTGGAATTTCACAAAAAAACACGCTCCTTATTTATTTTTCGTAGGTATTGGTGATTTTGCCATTGTAAAAGACAAATGGAAAGACCGTGAAGTCAATTATTATGTAGAGCGTGAATATGAGCCTTATGCGAAAGAAATTTTCGGTGATACACCCGCAATGATTCAATTCTTTTCCGATTTGCTAAAATATGATTATCCCTGGAATAAATATGACCAGATCGTGGGGCGTGATTATGTAAGCGGCGCAATGGAAAACACCACGGCAGTACTGCATCAGGAAAAAGCACAGCAAAAACCGGGGCAGCTCATCGATGAAAACATTTGGGAAGGAACCATCGCACATGAATTGTTCCATCACTGGTTTGGTGATTTGGTAACGATGGAAAGTTTTGGAAATCTGACCGTAAACGAATCTTTGGCAAATTATTCGGAATATCTTTGGTTTGAGCACAAATATGGAAAAGACAAAGCCGAAGAGGATCGTTATAACGATTTGGAAGGCTATAAAATGGATCCTGCCAATTTCAACAAAAATTTAGTCCGGATACATTACAATTCTCAGGAAGATATGTTTGACGGCGTTTCCTATAACAAAGGAGGAAAAGGTGTTTTACATATGCTTCGAAGTTATTTAGGGGACGAGGCTTTTTTTGGTGGATTAAGCAAATATCTCCATGATTACGAATACGGAACTGCCGAAGCAGTTCAATTAAGACTGGCTTTTGAAGCTGTAAGCGGTCGCGATTTGAATTGGTTTTTTGATCAATGGTATTTTGCGAACGGGCATCCGAAATTGAATGTAGCTTATAATTACGATGCTTCATCAAAAAAAGTAAAAGTAACCGTTGTACAAACACAACTTAATTTATTTGAATTCCCATTTGTATTTGATGTGGTGATTGATGGAAAGGCCACCCGGCAAAATGTCTGGGTTTCAAAAAAGAAAGAAAATTCTTTTGAATTCGACGCGTCCAAAAACCCGGAAGTAGTGATTCCAAATGCAGATCAGGATATACTTTGCGACATCAATGACAATAAGCCCATTGAGGCATTTGTAGCACAATACAAAACGGCAAAAGACGAATTTACTTCAAGATTATTGGCAATTGACGCTTTTGCAGACGCGCAATTAACCAATGAAGCTGCTTTGAATACTTTGATTTCCGCTTTGAATGATCCTTATTACGGATTAAGAATTCATGCGATTTATAAATTGGATACACAAAGTTCAAAAGTAAAAGAAAAAGCCGTTCCTGTTTTGAAAAAATTAGCAGCTTCCGATAGCAAAACTTTGGTTCAGGCGGCCGCTTTGAATGTTCTGAATCAAATGGGTGAAAAAGACGTTGTTCTTTTCCAGAATGCTTTGAAAAGCAAATCTTTCAGCGTGCAGGCTGCTGCAGCTTCAGGAATCATGCGAATTGACCCTTCAAAAGTTTTCGAATTGGCACAACTTGACGATGAAGTTTTACAAAACAGCCCTGAATTAATTGCAGAATTGTTGCCTTCATGGATTCAGAATAATGACAAAAGTAAATTGTCTGTAGTAGCAGAGTCAGTTGCATTATTTACATTTACCAAATACCAGGATCCCGTACTGGGAGGTAAACTAGAAAAAGGGTTCAATTGGGTGATGGGTTCAGACGATATGAATTCAACCAAAAAAGCAGCTTCATTGTACAAACAAGTTTATCAATATATAAAGGATAATCCGGGAGCATTGGGCGTTTTGAAAGGAACGGTTCAACAGGCAATTTCATTGAAAAACCAGGCCAATATCTCTAATCCTTCAAAGAGCCTGGAAGAACAGGTTACTGTTTTGAACGGAGCTTTGGAAAGCATAAAATAGATTTATTTTTGTCATCCTGACGAAGGAAGAATCTTATTCTGTAAAAAAGATTCCTCGTACCTCGGAATGACTTTTCATTCAGTTTCATTGATATGATTACAACCATAGTTGCAAAAGCAGAAGATAACACCATTGGAAACAATAACGAATTAATTTGGCATTTGCCGAATGATTTGAAACGATTCAAGCAATTGACCACCGGGCACCCGATCATCATGGGACGTAAAACATTTGAATCCATCGGAAGGCCGCTTCCCAACCGAATTAATATTGTTATTTCACGAAATCCGCAATGGAATTCAGAAGGAATTGTGGTTGTGAACTCTTTGGAAGAAGCCATAGAAAAAGGGAAAGAAACAGACAACGACATTTTTATCATCGGCGGCGGGAACATTTATAAGCAAGCTTTATGGATGTCTGATTCATTAGAAGTCACCGAAGTTCATCACACCTTTGAAGGCGATGCCCATTTCCCTGAAATTAACACAAAGGAGTGGAAAGAAGTTTCTCGGGAGAGATTTCCAAAAGACGAAAAACACTTATACGATTATTCTTTTGTAAGATACGAGCGGATTTAATCCGGCGGTGCCAAAAGTGTAAAAGGATAATAGGGCAGATTTCTTAGAATTGTAAAAAGAAAAATCAATCCTACAATTATCAATGCCATTTTACCGGAAAACCAAAAATTCTTAGGGTATCCGCTGCCATATATAAAGTCTCGGATGGCATAAAAAATTAATACTAAAAAATAAGGAAGTAATATGACAAAAAAAGTATTGTATTGAAGGGCTTCTGTAAAATCCAAATGCAAAAGATGGTAAAGCGAACGCTGTCCTCCACAACCTGCACAATCCCAACCGGTCACTTTTTTAAAAGTACAACTTATAAAGGCGTTTTCTTTGTCGGAAGGATCATTGAAATAAAAATACAATAAAACTGCCACAAAAATTGTAATTCCTGCGGCAGTTATATATTTTCTTTTTTGAGATTTACCTGTCACGGTTTATACTCCCATTTGCCTTTGGTAATTTTCAATCATTTCCATATAACCATCTGTTCCCATAATAGCCACTGATATGATATTAATAATGATTCCCAATATACCTAAACCAATTGCTATATAAGACATTGTTTTAGCATTTTTAGATGATGATTGCGCTCCTGCATAATCACCTGCATTGAATTTTGAATTGACTTGGGTAGAAAAAACTATTGCTACAATTCCTACTATTAAACCTATACAGCAAGGTGAACATAATCCCAAAACAGTACCGATGATTGCCAGAGTCATGTTGTTTTCAGGTGGTGTCTGAGAATTATCAAAAGTCGAAAAGTTTTCCTGATTTTCCATAAAGAATTAGATTTTAGATTTTTATTATGCTAATTTAATGTTTTTTTAATTCAAATTAATGCACAACTGCAATCTCTTCAGGGTCGTGTTTATGCTTAAACAACAGGGCAAACAAAATAGCCACGACCAAAGCATAAAGAGCAAACACCGTCCAGATTCCCTGCCAGTCTTTCATCATAATAACATTGCTAAGCACTCCACTGTCCGAAACATTTATATTTTGCTTTTGGATAAATTCCATCAGCAAATTATTAGTCGGTTCTGTTTCTAAGAACTCAGCCAATTGTGATGTATTCTGAAATGACCGGGTAAAGAACCTGTCGATCAGCCAGCCGGAAAGCACACTTCCAAAAACGGCTCCGATGCCATTTGTCATCATCATAAACAATCCTTGCGCGGAAGAACGGATTTTGGAATTGGTGTTAGTTTCCACAAACAAAGAACCTGAAATATTGAAGAAATCAAATGCCATTCCGTAAACGATACATGAAAGTATGATCATCCATAAACCATCTGACGGGTTTCCGTAAGCAAACAGCCCGA
>CAZKOC010000123.1:2365-6547 GCA_964554275.1 uncultured Weeksellaceae bacterium | reverse complement strand
TTTGGTTGAATTTGGAATGATAAATTCCTACAATTTCACCGAAATGCTTCCGGATCCTCTGAACCATTTGAGAAGTCAATGAAATTTCAGGAAGCAGAAAAAGAATCGTTTTATATTCTTTAAGTTTTTCTTCAATTAATTTAATATAAACTTCTGTTTTACCGCTTGATGTAATGCCATATAACAATACAGGCTTGTTATTTGAAAAATCATTTTCGATTATATTCAATGCATTTTCCTGTTCAAATGTGAGTGAGTTGATTTCATCATTTGTATTATCAATTTCTCCAATTCGAGAAATATTCAATTCATAGATTTCTAGAATTCCCTTTGAAGCCATTGAATTTAAAACTGCATGTGTTGCGCCCACAGATTTCAGAAATTTTGAAATTTTAATTGGTTTGGGATTTTGGGTTTCTCCTACAATTAACTGTAATAAAATCTCTCTTTGCCTGTTAGCGTTTTTCAACAGATTGATAGCTTCATTGAATTTTATCTCATCCGCTTTCAATTCAGGATTTACTTTGACAAACCGTTCAATTTTGGGGGTGTATTTTTCCTTTAAAACTTCGTCCAGACGAATCCAATTTTTTTCCCAAAGTGATTTTACGATTTTGATTACCGATTTTTGATCTACAATTGCAGCCGCTTCGCTAATTGAAATTAAACCTTTATTTCCCAGTGAATTAATCAGGATTTGTTCTTCTTCTGTCAACTCTTCATAATCCTCATCAATCGAATCATTTAAACGAATAAAAGTTTCACTTTCCCATTTCAGCGCAGTTGGAAAAGCATTGCGGTAAACTTCACCTAAAGTACACATATAATACCCAGCCATCCATTCCCAAAATTTAATCTGGATAGGAGTAACCATCGGATGATCATCTAAAACAGAATCAATTCCTTTGGTTTTGTACGATTCAGGTTTATTTTGGTGAAATGAGTGAACAATCCCGGTATACAGTTTTTTAGAGCCGAACGGAACCGCAACCCGCTGACCGATCTGCAAATGAGATTTTTCCTGCTCAGGAATATGATAGGTAAAAGTACCCGGCAAAGCCAGTGGTAAAATGATTTCCGCAAAAAATTGATTTGCCATAATTGAAACGGCAATTTACAAAATGTCAGGCATTTTGCTTTCTTCTTCGGATTTCTTTTTCAATCAGGGAAAGTTCGCGTCCGGTTTGTCCTGCAACGGAAGTATTTTCCTGCGCACGGCGGATAAGGTAAGGCATCACTTCTTTGATCGGGCCGTAAGGTAAATATTTCGCAATATTGTACCCCATGCTTCCCAGCTTGAAGCTGATATTGTCGCTCATCCCAAATAATTGTCCGAACCAGATTTTGTGGTAACCATTTTCGATTCCATTATCTTTCATGAGCTTTGTAAGCAATTCAGAACTATGTTCATTATGCGTTCCTGCGAAAAGTGAAATTCTATGGTTATTTTTTACAATGAACTCCAGTGCAGAATCATAATCTCTGTCTGTTGAGGCTTTGTCAGGCTGAATCGGCGAAGGATAATTTTCTGCTTCTGCACGAGCACGTTCTTTTTCCATGTATGCGCCCCGCACAATCTTAAACCCTAATAAATAATTTTCAGCTTCGGCTTTTTCGTAAATTTTCTTGAGATAAGTCAATCTGTCGTGACGATACATCTGTAAAGTGTTGCAAACCACGCATCTTTCTTTATTGTATTTCCGCATCATTTCATCAACCAGATCATCCGCAGCACCCTGCATCCAACTTTCTTCGGCGTCTACCATCATCGTTACATCAGCTTCATATCCTTTTTGGCAAACTTCTTCAAATCTGTTGAGAATCTTTTCCCAGCTAATCTTTTCCGTTTCATCCATAGGTAAATTCTTACCTACTTTTTCGTACAGATCGATCCTTCCGAACGCAGTGGGTTTAAATACTACGAAAGGAATTTCTTTCGGGTTATTTTTGGCAATTTCAATCAGCCTGAGAATTTCGTCTCTTACACTGTCAAATTCCGCTTCCTGCTGCTGGCCCTCCACGGAATAATCCATAATTGAACTTACACCATACTGATACAATTCTTTCGCAACATTCAAACACTCACTCGTTGTTTCACCCCCTACAAATTGTTTGTAAATGGTTTTTCGAATCATTGGTTTTACCAAAGGAATCTCAGAAGCAAACGGAATTTTAAATATGACTGTGCCTAATTTCGTAAGGAACGGGTTGGCTATCATTTTAAATAAAAAATGTGCTTTGCGTAAATCATTGTCCGATTTGGATTCGAAAGCAGTTTGAGTATCGTCAAATAATGGCATTCATCATTTATTTTGCTTGACAAAAATACATAAAGAAATTCTGAATTTTAGAATTAAAATCAGAAATCTAGCCCATCATCCTGTTCATCTGAAACATCTCCGTATTCATCAATAGAACCAAAAGAATCAGCCGGATTGAATGTGGGCAGGTTGATAGCGCTTCCTATTTCTTCATTCTCAGAATTAGCCTTGTTCATAGAACTTTGAAATTCGAAATCTCCGCCAAAAATTGAATCTTCTTCTAAATTCATAAATTTAGCCTGATCCTGAACAAATTTCAGGCGGACATTGTCCAAAGCACCATTTCTGTGTTTGGCAATGATGAATTCAGCCTGACCGGCACAAGGCGTGGCATTTTCATCATCCCAAACTTCGAGTTTGTAGTATTCGGGACGGTAAATGAATGAAACTATATCGGCGTCCTGCTCAATCGCTCCTGATTCACGTAAGTCCGAAAGGAGCGGACGCTTACTTCCTCCGCGAGTTTCCACCGCACGGGAAAGCTGTGAAAGCGCAATTACCGGAATATTCAATTCTTTGGCAATTGATTTCAAACTTCGAGAAATAGTTGAAATTTCCTGTTCACGGTTTCCGTTTGATTTTCCTCCGCCCAAAGTCATCAGCTGCAAATAGTCAATCACTATTAATTTCACATCGTGCTGCGAAACCAATCGCCTTGCTTTTGCTCTCAAATCAAAAATAGAAAGCGCAGGCGTATCATCTATGTATAAAGGCGCATCTTCTAAACTTTTAACCTTTGTATAAAGCTGTTTCCATTCATGATCCTGTAAATTTGCTTTTCGCAGTTTCTCTGAAGCGATCCCGGTTTCACTCGAAATCATTCTCGTAATTAACTGAACACTTGACATCTCCAATGAAAAAACCGCAACCGGAACCTGTCTTTCTACCGCCATATTTCTTGCCATAGAAAGTATAAATGCGGTTTTCCCCATACCCGGACGTGCCGCAAGTATCACCAAATCCGATTCCTGCCAGCCTGAAGTGATTTTATCGATCTTATCAAATCCGGAAGGAACACCGCTCATTCCTTCTTTTTCAGACATGGCTTTTATTTTATCAATGGCTTGTCTTACAAGGGTATTAGAGTCAGTGAAACTTTTTTTGATCCCGCCTTCTGTTATTTCAAACAGTTTACTTTCTGAAAAATCCAACAGATCGAAAACATCTGTAGTATCATCGTAGGACTTATCAATGATATTGGAAGAAATTTCAATCAAACGGCGGAAAATATATTTCTCCATCAAAACCCTTGAGTGGTATTCTATATGCGCTGAAGACGATACCTTTTGTGTAAGCTGCACCAAATAATAATCACCTCCTATCAAATCTAATTTTCCTTCGTTTCTCAATTCATTGGAAACCGTAAGCAAGTCGATGGGTTGCGTATCGTGAAATAATTTTTGAATCGCCGCAAAAATAGTTTGATGTGCAATTTTATAAAATACCTGAGGTGTCAGAACGTCTATGACTTCATCTATTCCCTTTTTATCAATCATCATGGCACCGAGCACGGCTTCTTCCAAATCAATTGCCTGAGGTGGAATTTTACCTCTCTCTAAATTTATGATTTTCTGATACTTAGATGTAGCAGATGTAGTGATGTCCAAATTTTCCATAGGACTTGCGAAGTTATGAATTTGAATTTCATTTTAACACAAATAATGAGAAATAAAGTTTTTAACAATTTCATTTTTAGTTAAAATTTCAATTTTAAATTATATAGGCATACATTTTGATTCATGACAAATATCATATTTCGAAATGTGTATTAAAAACAAAGTCGATTAAAATATTGAATGCTGAGAAACTTTCATATTCCGGCTGAGTGTAATTATTAACCTTTAAATTTTTACAGCTATGA
>CAZKOC010000123.1:0-2265 GCA_964554275.1 uncultured Weeksellaceae bacterium | reverse complement strand
ATATACAACCTGCCAAATTTAATGACGGAACACCTGTTAACCTTATGTTCACCATCCCTGTGAAATTTATCTCTAATTAAAATTAAACCTACAGAATTGAAAGCTCTTTTTAAAGTAAAAAGGGCTTTCTTTTTTTCTTTACCTTTGACACATGATCAGACAGGTTATATATATTTTTATGGGCATCCTTTACGCAGGCATGGGTGTTTTTGTAATTATGAGAGAATGGTTTCTTACCGAATTGAGCCCGATTGCGGCTAAAGCATTGGGGATATTATTTATAGTTTATGGTACATTCAGAGTTTACAGGGCGGTTAAATCAATCCGCACCAAAGATTTTTAAATTTTTTGGATTAGTTCTTTTAATTTTTCTTTTGTTTTCATGTAAAGACAAACAAGATGAAATTTCACATCAGCGCGGGGAAATGACCATTTGGGTTGATCCCGCAAATAAAAATCTCATTGAAGCATTGACCGATGTTTATATGATGAAATATCCGGATGTAAAATTCAAATTCGTTTATGAACCTGAAAATATCATACTTCAAAACCTGATTGACCTAAAAGCTGACGCGGCTTTTATTAATAAGCCCCTTTCAGAACAGCAAAGTAATTACATTTTTCAGGAAACTACCGTGAAACCCCGCTCCACCCTTTTGGCGTATGATGCGGTAATTTTTATTGCCGGAAAAGAGAGCAGCATAGAGTCTGTTTCCATAAATGAAATAAGAGAAGGAATCCTTTCGGGAGATAATAAATTTGTTTTCGATGACGGAAATTCCGGAAACTTCAATGCTGTAAAAGAAATTCTCAAAATAGAATTACCAGAAGGGCAAAAAGTCCGGGCATTGGAAAATGCCACCCAAGTTATAGAGTTTGTAAAAAAATCTACAGGAACCGTAGGAATTATCGGGATGAATGTCATAAGTGAAAAGGATAACCCGAAAGTCAAAGAAATCCTGAGCCAGATTAAAATACTTCCGATAAAAGACTCTTCCAATGTTCTGCGGGAACCTACATTAGAAAATATACTGGATTTTAATTATCCCTTTTTCAAGGGCGTTTACTTTATTGTAAGCGAACCCGGATTTGGAATCGGGAGTGGATTTTCACGTTTTGCAGGCTCTCAGCAAGGACAGCTTATTGTTGGCCGTGAAGGTTTACAGCCCAATTATTTATATGACCGGGTTATTCAGCTAAAATCGGAACCGCTTTAAATTTGTTGATACTTCGTTGATAATTGTTGATAGATTTTAAGTTAAATTCACTGAGAACAATTAAAAAATTTGTCAATTTATCATTCCGAAAATTGGCATATGAAAAAGAAAATCTTTGTGCTTGACACATCGGTCATTATTTTTGACCACAAGTCCATAATGAATTTTGATGAACACGATATTGTAATTCCCATAACCGTTTTAGAAGAATTAGATACCTTCAAAAAAGGAAATGACACCAAAAATTTCGAAGCAAGAGAGTTTATCCGTTTCTTGGACAAAACATCTAAAGACCATTTGATTCAGGATTGGATCCCGCTTCCGGGTGAAAGCAAAGGCGCTTTCAGAATCGTTATGGAAACAAACGGCATAGAAAAAAGCGCAACCAAAATTTACGGAGATTCTATGGATAATAAAATCCTGAATTCCTGCCTGATTATTACTAAAGAAGAACCCAAACGGCAGATCATTTTAGTCACAAAAGATGTGAACTTGCGGCTGAAAGCCAAAGCGCTGGGAATTCGTGCAGAAGACTACGAAACAGGAAAAGTCCAGATTGTAGATAATCTTCCTACCGGGATTCAGACCTATACAGATTTTGATCAGGAAATAATTGATTCACTTTATAAAGATTATGCAGTTCCCTTGGAAGTGATTGAAAACAAACTCAATATTTATCCTAATGCCTATTATATATTGCAAGGTGAGAAATCTTCTGCACTGGCTTATTACAATCCTTTTGACCGGCAATTGGAAAGGGTTAATAAGCAGACTTGTTTCAATGTAAAGCCCAGGAATGCCGAACAGGCATTTGCCATTCACTCCATATTGAAAAAAGATATCAGGCTCGTGGCACTCCACGGAGTAGCCGGGACAGGGAAAACACTGATAGCGCTTGCCGGGGCATTGGCGCAAAAAAAAGATTATAAACAGATTTATCTGGCAAGACCGATAGTTCCGTTGAGCAATAAGGATATTGGTTATTTACCCGGTGATATAAAATCTAAAATTGATCCATATATGCAGCCTTTATGGGACAATTTGAAGT
>CAZKOC010000122.1:0-6555 GCA_964554275.1 uncultured Weeksellaceae bacterium | reverse complement strand
TTTTGCATTAACAAAATTGTCAAACATATATGTTAAACATTAAAATTAAACAGTTATGTCAGTGATGAGAAAAGATGAAGTAACGGAAGAATTGATAAAAACCACTGCGAAGCGTTTATTTTTTGTGGAAGGTAAATTCAATGCGACCACTCAGGAAATTGCAGATGCAGCAGGCGTAAACAGAACCTTGATCAATTATTATTTTCGCTCCAGAGACAACCTCTTTAATCTCATTTTTGAAGAAGCCCAGATAACAGAGCTTCAAAAATCCGAATCCATATTATTCTCTGAATTGCCATTCAAGGAAAAAATATCGCAGTTCATAGATTACAACATGGAAATGGCTGTGGAGTATCCTTATCTGGAAATATATCTGGTGACCCAAATCAACCAGGGTTGTGTATATGGCAAACAGGATCACATAGAGAAAGTGATGCCTGAATTTTTTAAACAGATAGAAACTGAAATTAAAAAGGGAAATATAAGAGAAATGGAGCCTATTCAGTTTGTGCTTAATATGATTTCGATGATAAGCTTTCCGCTTTGTATGCGTCCTTTGATTCAGGAATCAATGAAAATAGATGACAAATCTTATGTAAAAATTTTAAAGGACAGGAAAAAAGTCATTCTTCAGTCACTTTTTACAAATTAATTTTGAATACAAATTTTACAATATGAAGTTTATTAAAATAATAATAGTAACGTTGCTGTTTTCTACTTCAGCTTTCGCTCAGCAAACCCAGACAATTACACTGAAAGATGCGGTAGAATACGCCTTGCAAAACAAGTCGGAAGCAAAAAAAGCCAAACTGGCAATTGAGAACAGCGAATACCTCATTCAGGAAGCACGTGCAGGAGCACTGCCAAATCTTAGCGCAAACGGTTCCATTACCTATAATCCGATTTTGCAGGAAACAGCGATTCCGAGGGACGGATTTCCGGGAATGCCTCCATCAGATGAACCATTCCTCATTTTGGCAATGGGGCAGAAATGGAATTCCCTTGCGGGTGTGACCCTGACTCAAAATATATTTGACCAAACGGTTTTCACAGGACTGAAAGCCGCTAAAACAACACGCGAATTTTACCAGATTAATGCGCAGCTGACAGAAGAACAAGTAATTGAACGTGTTGCAACTGCTTATTATAATGTTTTTGTACAAAAAGAACAGCTGGAAACCATTGACAGCAGTTATGTGAATATCGAAAAAACAAGGAATATTATCAAAAGTTTATTCGATAGCGGTTTGGCGAGAGAAATCGATTTGGACAGGGTAGAGGTTCAGTTGACCAATATAAAAACCACCCGTCAGCAATTGGTAAATGCCGTTCAGCTGCTGGAAAATTCACTCAAATTCTATATGGGAATGCCGATCGCGCAACCCATCAGGCTGGCAGATGAAGATTTTGAAGTGGAGGCAATGCTACTGGCAGATGAAATAGATGTTGAGAACCGTACGGAATTAAAAATCCTTAAAAAACAGGAAGAGCTTTTGGTATTGCAAAAAGACGCCCGTAAAGCGGCTTATTATCCTACGCTTTCCTTATCTGCAAGTTACAATTATATGGGCCAAGGAGATAAATTCCCAATCGGTTCAGGATTGGAAGACGGGGTTTATTGGTCAGATTTTGCTTCTATAGGATTAAACCTTCACATACCGATTTTTAGCGGATTCGCCACCAAGGCCAGAGTCAGTCAGGCAGACGTGGAATTGAGATCATTACAGGAAGACATCAACGATACCAAGTTAGGTTTGGATTTAGAGTACCAGAATGCAAAATCCCAAATCGAAAACAATATGATCGCAATCGAAAACCAGCAGCAAAATGTGGAGCTTGCACAAAAAGTAGTGGATAATACGCAAAATAATTATTTACAGGGGTTGACGACTTTGACGGATTTGCTGGAAGCGCAAAATACTTTGGTAGATGCCAGAAACAATTATTCCAATGCCGTTTTACAATTCAAATTGGCGGAAGTGCAATTACTGAAATCAAAAGGAGAATTAAATACATTAATACAACAATAGATTATATCATGAAACGAGGCATTGATATTTAAGTAGTTATTTTCAATGACGAATTCCAATGACAATTAAATATTAAAACAATTAAATAAAGTATACAGATGAAAATTGTAAGAATTATACTGACTGTAATAATCGTAGGAGCACTATTGGTTTGGGGCGGAATGACGCTTGTAAACAACAAGAAAAAATCTGAAGAAGAAACCAAAATCGTAGCCGAAGTAAACGAAAGTGTAGCTGTGAATGTAGATCAGGTCAAATTTGAAAACATTGCGACCGATTATCTTGCGAACGGAACTTTTGAACCTTTTCAGCAAATGGTCTTCCCGTCTGAAATCGGCGGAAAGGTTTTAAAAGTTATGGTCGACGAAGGAAGCTATGTGAGGGTGGGGCAGACTCTGGCGGTAATACGCGGAGATTCTCAATCCGTTGATTTGACGGCTGCCCAGGCGGTGTATCAAAATGCGGTGGTAGATAACCAGCGTTACGAAAATGCACTTCAAACCGGAGGTGTTACGCAGCAACAGGTAGATCAGTCGAGATTGAATTTAAAAAATGCCAAAGCGCAATTGGATCACGCCAAAATTAAAGTAGGTGATACCAATGTTCGCGCAACTATAAGCGGTATTGTAAATGTCCGTTACATAGAACCTGGTTCATATGTTTCTCCGGGCACTGAGATGTTCGAAATCGTAAATGTTTCCAGTCTTAAATTAAGAGTGGAAGTAAATGAAAATCAAATCATCAACTTAAGAGTAGGAGATAACATCAAAGTGAAAGCGAGCGTATACCCTGATAAAGAATTTGTCGGAAAAGTGACTTTCATCGCGCCAAAAGCAAGTTCATCTTTAAACTTCCCGGTTGAAATCCAGGTTTCAAACAGTGCGGGAAATGAATTAAAAGCGGGTATGTATGGAACAGCCTTATTTTCTTCATCAAAAGATGAAACCCAATCAAAACCCGTATTGGTTGTTCCGAGAGAGGCGTTTGTGGGCGGATTGAATAGCAACGAAGTTTTTGTGGTAAAAGACAGTATCGCGAAATTGGTCAAAATTACATCAGGAAGAAATTTTGGGGGTAAGATTGAAGTTATTGACGGACTGAACGACGGGGAAACGGTAGTTACCAGCGGACAGATCAATCTGACCGACGGAGCAAAAGTGTCAATTATTAAATAGATTTTAGAAACAGGCATAAGACACAGGAAACAATGAAGTCTAATGTCTAAATCTAATGTCTAAAATCTAAAATAAAACAGAATGAAATTAGCAGAAATATCTATAAAAAGACCAACGCTCGTCGTAGTGTTATTTACCATACTGACTCTGGGAGGTTTGTTTTCCTATACACAGCTGGGATACGAACTTATTCCAAAGTTCGAAGTAAATATAATTACAATTTCCACGGTTTATCCGGGAGCCTCACCTTCGGAAATCGAAAACACGGTTACCAAAAAAATTGAAGACGCGGTTTCCTCGCTGGAAAACATTAAGAAAATTGAATCCAAATCTTACGAGAGTTTATCAGTCGTAATGATTCAGTTAAATCCGGGAACAGATACCAATTATGCGCTCAATGACGCGCAAAGAAAAGTAAACGTTATTTTGGCTGATTTACCTGAAGATGCAGATCCGCCTTCTTTGGTAAAATTCTCAATGGACGATCTACCGATCATTACCATTGCAGCTACTTCGGGGATGAACAGTATAGAATTTTATGATTTACTGGATAAAAAGATTCAGCCTATTATTTCCCGTGTTCCGGGTGTCGCGCAGGTAAATCTTGTAGGAGGACAGGAACGGGAAATCCAGGTCAATTTAGACCAGAATAAGCTGGAAGGTTACGGTTTGTCGGTTATGCAGGTAAGACAGACTATTCAATCATCAAATTTAGATTTCCCGACAGGGAATGTAAAAACAAGGGACAACTCGACTTTAATTCGTTTAGCGGGTAAATACAAAACGGTAGAGGAATTAAGAAATCTGGTGGTAAGCAGTCAAAATGGAATTCAGGTAAGACTGGGAGACATTGCAGATGTTCAGGATACCCAGAAAGATGAAGAAAAAATTGCCCGATTAAATCAAGGCGATGCGATTTTGATTCAGGTAATGAAACAATCAGATGCCAATGCCGTGGCGGTAAGTGAAGCTGTAAGAAATGTCGTTTCCCAAATTGAAAGTGATTATAAATCTCAGAATGTAAATCTGAAAGTAGCAAATGATACTTCCGAATTTACTTTGGTGGCAGCAAACAACGTAATGTTTGACCTATTCTTAGCGATATTTTTAGTAGCAGCCGTGATGTTATTATTCTTACACAGCATCCGAAACGCATTCATCGTGATGGTTTCCATTCCGGCATCTTTGATTGCAACTTTCATCGGGATTTATTTTATGGGCTATACCCTTAACCTGATGAGCTTGGTGGCGCTTTCATTAGTAGTAGGTATCCTGGTGGATGACGCGATTGTGGTATTGGAAAACATACACCGCCATATGGAAATGGGGAAAAACAAAGTCCGCGCGGCTTATGACGGGGCATCTGAAATCGGGTTTACCGTGTTTGCGATTACTTTGGTAATCATTGTGGTATTCTTGCCGATTTCTATGAGTAATGATTTGGTATCCAATATTATAAAGCAGTTTTGTGTGACTGTAATGATTGCGACTGGATTTTCGTTGCTGGCATCTTTCACTATCGTGCCTTGGTTATCATCCCGCTTCGGAAAACTGGAACATATGACCGGGAAAAATTTATTCCAGAAATTCATCCTTTGGTTTGAAGGATTATTGGCAAGATTTACCAGTTGGATGTCAGGGATTTTGAAATGGAGCCTGAAAGCATGGTGGACTAAATTAGCAACAATGATTATTGCCGTTATTTTATTTTTTGGTTCCTTTACTCTGGTAGGAATGGGCTTTGTCGGAGGAGAATTTTTTCCGAAAATGGACAGGGGGGAATTCTTGGTGCAAGTTGAATTGCCAAAAGATGCTTCTCTTGAGCAGACCAATTTTGCAATACAAAAAGCTGAAAAATATTTAAGGGCAAAACATGAAGTTGTGGATTTGATTACAATGGTCGGACAAACCAGTACCGGGTTCGGGGCAAGTCAGGCGACTTCCTATCAGGGTGAAATAAGTGTGATTCTGACCGATAAAGAATTACGTTCGGAAAATACCTTCATTTTTGCCGCCAAGGTCCGCCGTGAACTAGAAACCGAACTGGTCAATGCCAAAATAAGTACAATGCCTGTCGGTCTGATGGGAGCGGATCAGGCTCCGTTGCAATTGGTGGTCGTCGGTTCCACACTGGACAGCGCAATGGTTTTTGCCAGGAAAGCGGAGGCTGCCTTGAGGGAAATTCCGGGTTCTTCCGAAATCGAACTTTCTGTTGAAGACGGAAATCCGGAAATTAATGTACAGGTTGATCGTGATAAAATGGCAGCTTTGGGACTGGATCTAAGCACAGTCGGTATGACTATGCAAACCGCATTCAGCGGAAACACGGATGCAAAATTCCGGGCAGGAGAGTATGAGTACGACATCAACGTACGTTATGACCAGTTCAATCGTTCCAATATTGAAGACGTTCGCAACCTGATCTTTATAAACAACGCCGGACAGAAAATCAAACTTTCTCAATTTGCGGAAGTAAAAGAAGGCTCTGGCCCGAGTGTACTGGAAAGGCGTGATAAATCGCCGTCTGTAAATGTAAATGCACAGGTTGTGGGTCGCCCGGTGGGTGACGTTGCCAACGAATGGCAGGCTAAATTTGAGAAAATCGAAAAACCTGTCGGCGTTAATTACTTATGGGGTGGTGATATGGAGATGCAGGCAGACGGTTTCGGAACATTGGGAATTGCTTTATTGGCTGCGATTATTTTGGTATACCTCGTAATGGTCGGCTTGTACAACAGTTATGTATATCCGTTTGTGGTATTGTTCTCGATTCCGCTTTCGCTGATTGGAGTTTTGATTATCCTTGCGTTGACCAATAATTCATTGAATATTTTCACCATTTTGGGTATGATCATGTTGATTGGTCTGGTATGTAAGAATGCGATTCTATTGGTTGATTTTGCCAACCATAGAAAAGAAGCGGGAGAATCAACCTACAATGCGCTGATTCAGGCAAATCATGCCCGTCTTCGTCCGATTCTAATGACCACCATTGCGATGGTATTCGGTATGATTCCGATCGCGATTGCAAAAGGTGCGGCTGCCGAGATGAACAATGGCCTGGCATGGGTGATCATCGGTGGTCTGATTTCATCTTTGTTCCTTACTTTGGTAATCGTTCCGGTGGTATATTCGATTTTTGACAGTCTGATCCGCAGGTTCGGGAAGAAAGAAAAAACAGATTATGAGGCAGAAATTGTTGCTGATTATGAGCACCGTGAATTGAGCGATGATGGATTCACGCCAAAGCATTGATTGGAATTTGATTTAATTTTCATAGTTCTTTACAAATCGAATCGGACATTGAGATTATTCTCAGTGTCCGATTTGTTTTTATTGTAATTTTATCA
>CAZKOC010000121.1:0-6601 GCA_964554275.1 uncultured Weeksellaceae bacterium | reverse complement strand
CCTCATCCGGAACATTGCTTTGTCCGTACATGGCAAATTGTTCTTTGATGATTCGCTTGGTAGCCTCCTGCACATCTTCGTGCGCTACTTTCAAATCATAGGTTTGAGCAATTTTTGCTTCAATTAACTGATAACGAAGGCTGTCTTCCATTTTCTTAACCTCTTCATTTGCCTGTTCTACACTTTCAATCTTATCGTTTGAAAAGTGCAGCCAACGGCCTAAGAAATCAGTGGGCAAATCAAACTTTGTTTCTTTGATTAATTCTTCTACTACATCATTCATCAATTGTTTATCCGTTTCACGGACATACATTTTTTCAGATTCTTCTTTGATTTTCTGACGGAATTCTTCCTCAGTACTTACGGCGCCTTCACCATATACTTTGTCAAAAAATTCCTGATTCATTTCTGAATTTTCAGTTTTGGTGATTTCTTTGATTGTGAATTCCAATTCAGAGTCGAAACTTTGCATTTCTTCAGCTGATTTGTCCAGTAATTGTTCCAAATTAGCAGCGTCTTCGTATAATTCTTTCGGTTTTACAGTAATTACATCTCCGACTTTTTTACCTATGAATTTTTTAGGTTTTGCAATTTCGTCTGCAAACAGGAAAGTTTCCTTTTCCACATCTCCAGCTTTTAAACCTACTTTTATGTTTGCTCCTTCTTCTACGGCTTCCAATGGTTTCAATGTCCCGAATCTGCGTGCAAAATTGTCCACATATTTCTGAACTTCTTCTTCAGTTACATTTACTTTATAACCGGTTGTTTTGATTTTTGACAAATCGATTTCAAATTCGGGAGCCATTCCCAATTCAAATTCGAAATCCATTTTATCTGCATCCCAGTCAATGCTGTCCTGCTGTTTTGGAAGAGGATTCCCTAAAATAGAAATCTGTTCTTTTTGGATATAATCATTGATTCCGTTCTGTAACAATTGATTAACTTCATCAAAAATGATGCTTTTTTCAAATTGCTTTTTTACAAAACTCATGGGAACCTGCCCTTTTCTGAATCCTTTAATAGTTGCAGTCTTACGATAGCTATCAAGAGCTTTTTCTACTTTGTCTTTGTAATCTTCCTTTTCTATGCTTACTGTAAGCACTGCATTTAAGTCATCAATACTGTTTCGGGTAATGTTCATTTTTCTAAAAAATTTTGGTCTGCAAAGGTAAGTATTTTTTGGTTTTTAAAATTATCATTTATTTTTACAATCATTTTTCAGAGTTTCTAATTTTTTGTGAAAATTTATGAGAATCTATTCCTTAATAACCGCGCTTTCTTTCTTTTCTGTTTCATATGCTCAAAATACGGTAAAATGGGGTAAGTTTTCCACAGATGAAATTAATCTGACTTCTGTCTCCTTTGAACCAGAAGCCAATGCTGTTATTTTATGTGAAGAAGGTATATTAAATATCACGAATTACGGATATGAGGTCATTGAGTATTCCCGAATCAAAATATTAAATCCGGAAGGCTATGAGTATTCGGTTTTAGAACGGACATATAATCCACAAAATTACAACAGCCGCGTTGAATTGATAGAGGGGCAAACCATTAATTTTGATAATGGTAAAAGCGAAACTACGGCCATTTCAAAAAATGACATTTTTACAGAAAACAGAAATGAAACGACAAATGTTTTAAAGGTTGTATTCCCTAGAGTAAAAGTAGGTTCAATTATTGAATATAAATTAAGAATAAAATCTTCGGCAGATTTATTCAGTTCTCCTTGGAGATTTCAAAACCGGATCCCCGCACTCAAATCCAAATTAAAAATTAAAAATTCGTCAAATTATGATTACAGGGTAATTCAATACGGCAAGTTGCTCCATTCCAAATACGGCAATGCAAAAGGGAGAAAAGAGTGGGAATTGACCGATGTCCCGAGCCTGAAAAGTTATACTCATATTTACAATCCTATAGATTTTGCAGACAGAATAATGATTCAGCATTCGCCTTCAAACTTCCAACACGGAACCTATCTCTCCGCTACCAACTGGACTGAATTTAAAAAGAGATTAAATAAAGACATCGGTAACAGCAATAAAAATGTTGCCTTTCGTGATTTCTCAAATAAGATTGAAAACGGAAAAACCGAAATCGAAACATTGGGCAACTGCATAAGGTACATCCAGAAAAATTATAGATGGAAGAAGAAGTTCTCATTTATCCCGTACGTACTGAGAGATAATCTCTTAAGGGATAAGTCAGGATATAGCGCGGACTTAAATTTATTATTGAATGGGATATTAAAATCTAAAAACATTTCAGCTGAACTTGTTCTTAACAGTGGAAGAAATAACGGAAAACTCTTACTGAATTATCCGGCATTATCCCGCATACAGGCATTGGAAAATCTTATTACATTAAAAAATGGCGAGAAAATTTTGGTTGACGCGGCCATTTCTGATCCGAAGGACGTGAAATTCTTAGATGCAAAAATGTATAATCAATATGTATTAGTACTTAATTCTCCGGGAGAATCCTTTTTAATCATTGAACCTCCTTTGTCTGAATTAATATCGATCAATCAGCTTGAAATCAAATCGACTGATAATATTAATTTAAAAAACAAGATACAGAATAACGGTTATTTTAAAAATCTGCCTATCGAAAATTATGAATTTCAACAGTTTAATAGTTATTTGGTCAATGAAAACCCGGTACAGGAAATAGATGGTTGGAATATAAAAACTCAACTTTACACCATACGTGATCAGAATCTCAAATTAATAGAATTAGATTGTCCGTTTAAAAATCAATTTGACCAGTATCAATTCGAAACAAATCGAAATTACCCCATCGAAATTGAATTTCCTTATCGCTTAATCACACAAATAACTTTTAAGGAAAATCAATATTATGATGTTCATGCAGAAAATTTCAATCAGGAAATCAGTGCGTTTGATGGAAAATTAAATTATAGGCAGCTTGTTGATTTCAAAGATGATGATGTTACTATAACCTGGATATTACTTGTCAATAAATCAATATTTTCACCTCAAGAACTAACGGAACTGAAAAAATTTATTTTAAATTATAAAATCATCACAAATAATAGTGTGTTATTAAAAAATTAATACACTTTCATTATTTATATTTGCTGAAAACAAAATCAAATAAAAAATGAGCTTAGAGACTAAAATAATGGATCAGATAAAAGAAGCAATGAAAAGCAAAAATACCATTGCTTTGGAAGCCTTACGTGCCATGAAATCAGAAATACTTTTATTAAAAACATCCGGTGGTGATGGTTCTGTTTCCGAGTCACAGGAAATAGCCTTATTGCAAAAGCTCATAAAACAACGAAAAGAAGCCGCTGAGCAATTCACTGCAAATGACAGAAATGAATTGGCCGAAAAAGAATTGGCGCAGGCAGAGGTAATTCAAAGTTTCTTACCTCAACAACTTTCTTTGGAAGAATTAGAGTCTAGCATCAAAGATATCATTGCTCAAACCGGTGCAACCTCCGCCAAAGATATGGGAAAAGTAATGGGCGCAGCTTCCGCAAAATTAGCAGGACAGGCAGAAGGAAAATTAGTGGCGGAAACGGTAAAAAGATTATTGAACTGATTTATTTTGAACGTATAGTTTATCTGAATTACATAATTATCTGAAAATCAAATACTTTTATCAATTAATGATAAAAGTATTTTTCGTTTTAAAAAATTTCTCAGAAGCCTGTTTCTTAAAAAATTTAACATTTTTAATATTTTTAACAAAAATTTAACCCCTTAACTAGATTCCTATAAACAAAGGGATACAGCCATATTTTATAAGGTAATAAAACTCTCCAAGACCTGGTTTTAAAATTAAATTTGATTCCACCTTAAATTTGCCAAGCATTCAAAAACAAAAAGAATGAAATCAGTATTAACTTTTTTATTGCTTATTGGATTTATCGCCTTGGGTGGAGCTAGCCTGTACAATGGCGCCACCTGGCTTTCAGGCAGCGGTAAAGCTTCCTGGTATGGAGATCAGTTTCATGGCAAAAAAACAGCAAGCGGCGAAGTTTATAATATGAATGAGCTTACAGCTGCACATAAAACACTTCCTTTTGGAACAAAAGTAAAAATAACCAATCAACGCAACGGTAAATCTGTTGTAGTTGAGGTTAATGACAGAGGACCTTTTGTAAAGTCCCGTCAGTTTGACTTAAGCAAAGCCGCCTTTAATACAATCGGAAATACCGATAAAGGAGTGATGCCTATAGATTACGAAGTGGTTAATTAATAATAAAATTATCAAGAATTGTTTAAAGCATCCAAAAACGGGTGCTTTTTTTGTATCCTGAAACTGTCAATCTTTCATTTCAAAAAATGAAAAATGTACGTTTCCGTATTTTCGGGTTTGGATGAATTCAGGCTGAGATTCAAATTTATGCTGTGACGAATGTTCCAAAACCAACTGACCTTTTTCCTTCAGCCATTGATTCTCTTTTATCATTGTGATTAGTTTCAAATAATCCTCCGTCTCAAATACAAAAGGAGGATCGGCAAAAATCACATCAAAAATTCCCTGCGTATTTCTTTTTAAAAATTGAAAAACATCATTTCGGTAAATGGAAACTTTGTCTTCCAATTTCAGTTCTTTGATGATTTCAGACAAAAATTTCACGCAGCCTGTATCCTGATCTACAGAAACAATCCTTTCACATCCTCTCGAAGCAAACTCCAGAGTTATGCTTCCGATACCTGAAAATAAATCCAACACGGAAATTTCATCAAAATAGAATTGATTATTAAGCACGTTGAACAACGCTTCTTTCGCGAAATCCGTAGTAGGGCGAACCGGGAGGCTTGCCGGAGCATTTATCCTTTTCCCTCTGAAACTTCCGGAGATGATACGCATTTTATTAAATTAAGAAGTGAGTAATTTTCGAGGAATTCTTCGTTTTTTATGGCCGGCGACACATACCGGATGTATTTTTTCAGCGTCTGGTAAATATCTGTTTTTGGCAATAACTCACCATAACATTTCAATTCAATTTTATTAGCATCTAAACTCAATTGCTCCAAAGCAAAAAGCGAATAGAAAAGTATATCTTCATCTGATTGGGTTTCAAACAAATTGTAAAAAAGAATACCTTTTTCACCTGTTACAACAGCTTCTAAATTGTGATGATAAAGATTCAGATGTAACTCCGCTTGTTTTGAAAAATTCATCGAATCCAAAAAAACCTGACCTGAATGATGAAAGTTTATCTTCTGATACAATTCATTCAGCTTATCGAGTAATAATTGACTTGTACCGTAAACAAAAGCGTTTCCGTAACGTGTCGGACTTGTCAGAATTGCATTATTTTCAAATTCCGCTTCGCTCAGATTCAGCAAAACATCATTAGAAACAGAGCGATAAGGATCAGGAACCAAATTATAAAAAGGAGAAATAAAAGCAACCGAAACATTTTCGTAATTCCTCCTGAGCCGCAGGTTTACTTCTAACTCCTTAATTACCTCAACTTCCCAACGATTAGCATGTGTAGCCTTAAAATGAGAAACTTTGGCAGGATTTCCCTTTTCGTCATAAATACAAAAAGAAAAACCTTCCCTGTGAAAAAGCAGAGATAATGAATTTGCGGTATCTGTAGAATTGTCCAAAAGAGTCATCTGATTTTGAATGCGTAAAGATAAAAGTTTCTTATTGAATATTAAGAGTCTGTTTAAAATTGTACAGAATGCATTTTTTTGTCGTTCCGGCGAAGGAAGAATCTCTCAATAAACAATCAGAGAAGGTTCATTGAAATTTTGTATTATAATTTACAATTAACTAACTATCAAATACTTAATTAATACAAATGAAATTCAAGCATTACACAAATTAGTAATTTTTAATTGAGAGAGATTTGAAATGAACAAATCATTAAAATAAATTATTATGAAAAAATCAAAAATTATCCTGTTTGCTTCACTGTTGTTTTTAACCCTGAACAGTTGCGAAAAATCTGTCGGTTATCCCGAAAGTAAATACGCTGAAGAAGCAAGTGCTACCGAAAGCGTTATGCTTGATGAAACTTCTGAAAACGAATCTGGAATTCCTTTGAGCTCCACTGCTGCCACACATCAGGATCCAAATCACAAATTTATCCGCACCGCAGATTTGTCTATGGAAGTTGAAAATGTTTACAAATCCACAACCTGCATAGAAAAAAAACTGGCTGAAATCGGAGGCTTCGTTACCCAAAGTAATTTAGACAGCCACATTATTTCAAAAGAACTTTTTCCGGTTGATGCCGACAGTGCCAAAGAAATAAAAAAATACACAGTGCGGAATATCATGACCATACGTGTTCCTCAAATGGAATTAGGAGACTTTCTCACTTCATTGGGAGACGACATGAAATTCCTGAATTTCAGAAATATTTCCGCAGAAGACGTGAGTTTAAATTTTGTATTGTCCGAATTGGAAAAAGAACGATTGGACAAGACATCAGGCAAATTGGATAAAATCACAGATGAATCAGGAAAGATTGCAGATAAACAAACAATCATCAATGATGTAGATGACAAACAATCAGAAATCAATTACAAAAAAGTTTCAACCCTAAAAATGAAAGACGATGTAGCGTACAGCACTGTCAGTTTACTGCTGACGGAAAAAG
>CAZKOC010000120.1:0-6626 GCA_964554275.1 uncultured Weeksellaceae bacterium | reverse complement strand
TGTTCTTCCTGAGCATACAATTTGCTGCAAATGCTGGTTGGTCAATGGTTGTAACACGTGTCATGGAAGGAATCGCAACCTACATTCCCGTAGGAGGCATTTTGGTATTGATTGTAGTATTGGGGGCTGCTATGCATGAAAACCATCTTTATCACTGGATGGATGAATCCCTCACAGACATAAATTCTCCTAATTACGACAAATACATTGCAACGAAAGCCAAACTATGGCTAAACATACCATCCTGGCTGATTAGAAGCTTCTTATATATAATTCTTTGGACCGGTTTCATGGTTTGGATTAAAAGAACAACTAAAAAATTGGATGAGTCAAACGGAGACAGAAAAGTTTACAGTCAATTATATACACGTTCGGTTTTATTCATTGTGGTTTTTGCATTGACTACTCCCGCAATGGCCTGGGACTGGATCATGTCGCTTGACCCGCACTGGTATTCAACCTTATTCATGTGGTACGGAATGGTGAGTTATTTGGTTTCTTCATTGGCAACTATGGCTATCATTTCAATTTACCTGAAAAGAAAAGGCGCTTTACCATTGTTCAATGATAACCATCAGCATGATTTGGCTAAATTCATGTTTGGATTCAGTTTGTTATGGACGTATTTATGGTTTGCACAGTTCATGCTTCAGTGGTATGCAAACATTCCGGAAGAAGTTCAGTACTTCCAGCAACGTATCGCACAGTACACAGGTTATTTCTGGATGTTGGCAGTAAACTTTGTTGCGGTATTGTTAATCATGATCAGTTCCAGCATCAAAAGAAAATCGGCTTTGGTATTTGCGATGGGATTTGTAATCATCTTGGGACACTATTGGGATTTCTACAACCAGATTATGCCGGCGGCAACTGGAGCGTTCCACAATTTAGGATTCCTTGAGATCGGAGCCTTGTTGTTCGTAGCAGGATTATTTGTATTCGTAGTATTCAACTATGGAATCAGTAAACTGAACCTGGAGCCGAAAGGTCATCCTTACTTCCACGAATCAAAAATTTACGAATATCCATTCTAAGATATTTGTTCACATAAAGCCAAAAGGGAATTCAGTAATGAGTTCCCTTTTTTGTTAAAACTGATTTCCGAGTTTCATGTCCCAGACAGTTTTGGTCTTTGAGCCAAAATGTTTCTGAACGGGTTTGAAATAAATGATTTGATTGATAGTAATAGTAACATCATTTACAGACAACTCATACTGATTTGTCCATTGATTCAAGTCTACTTTTTCCGAGCTTTCAAGCGGTTTGATTTTGAAGGTATAATTCCGGTTGAGAATTTTGCTAAGCAAATTATCTATTTCAATCTCGGTTAAATCAGGATTGGTAAAATCCAGTAATTCCGTTTCTTTCGAATCTATAAGCGAGTAAATATTTTCCCGTATCTGATTTCTTAATTCGACATCCTTTTCGTTGGAATACAAAGTCAGATATTCATAAAATTCCACAATTTTATATTGTGAATTTTCCTGGTAAGCCTGAATACTTTTCTGTGAAAAATTCACCTGGATTCCCTGAGAAGATTCAGGCAAAGTTTGTCCGAATGCAAACCCGGAAAGACAAATCAAAGTCGCTATACTAATTTTTTTCAGTCTCATAATTGTTGAATTCTCATGAATGTGATTTGTTTTTGCTCATTGGTTTCCAACTGGATGATTTTCATTTTTTTGGTTTCTTGTGTTGGGATAATCAATTTTTCCGAAAACTCTTTTTTGTTCAGATATTCAGCACCCAGATTTTCTTTCAATAGAACAATAACTTCCAATTCGTCGGAAAGAATTTTTTCCAACTTTTCTTTTCGGTTTTCCCAATTTTTCAAATCCGAATCGATGAAAGTTTTCAAAACTAATGCGTAATCTTCAGGTTTAATTAAGATCTCATTTTTTGATTCTGAAACATCTATTTCCTTTGTTTCGAAATACGGACTCTCAATTACGATTTTTTTATCCTTTTCATCCAACTCTATTTTGGAGTCAACTATTTTAACTTGGGTCTTTGTATCGTCATTTAATTTGTAAACTTCAACTTCATCGGACTTAATCGGTTCCTTGGTAAATTCATTCTTGATTTCAACCGTTTTATTTTTCGGCTTTGAAGTGAAACGATAAATTCCAAATCCAATGAATGGAATCAGGAAGAGAAATGCCCAAAACCATTTCTTTGATTTCTTTTCAGTATCCATCTTGACGATTTCCGATGCTGAATCTGGTTGATTTTTAAAAACAAATTCATTCCAATCCGAAAATCCCACTAAACGCGAAAAAATATCCAGCATATCTTTTCGTGGAAGCTTTTCGTTGGTTTCGGATTTCAAATGTGTATAAATCCATTTTTCGCTTACCCGCTCTTTAAGTTGGATTTCAATTAAATCAATGAACTGCCGGATGTCCTTGGAACTGAAACTTCTCCAGTCACCCTGAAAATACGGATACGTTTTCTGGTATTCTTCCAAAATCCGTTTTTTCAATTCCTGAAATAGTTCCTGCTCATTCATTCCTCGTGTACAAATATCAATTTAGAAGTGAGATTTCTTGCTGTAAATCTACTGTAAAACTACGGAAAAACTTTACAGCCAAAGGAAAGTGGTTTTGCAGCGAAGTTTTTTCAGTTTCAAACGAAACTTGCCTCATAATTTAAAAATATCAAAAAATATGAAACTAAAATCTGTATTATTAGCATTATTCTTTTCAGGAATTGGTAATGCACAAGAAGCGGGAAATGCAAATTATCAAATGCAAATCCGTTATCCGGACAACAATATTAATCTGAGTTTACCTTCAAGTAATGACATCATTATTGATGTAAAAGGAATGGCTAATTTAAAGGCTGATACTTATGTGGCTGTTTTCAACGTTTTGCAGGTTGGGAAAACAGCCGGTGAAGTAAACTCCGAAATTGATAAGAGAATTGATGCTGTTTTGAAAATGATAAACTCAACTCCCAATACTACTGCTTTTGTGGACATGCTGACTTTTGTCCCGGTTTATGAATACCAAGTGGAAAAAAAGGTTTTTAGTAAAAAAACCTATAACGAAATCCCCGTTGGATTTGAGTTGAAAAAGAACATTCACATCGAATATAAAAATCCAAATTTTCTCAATGATTTGATTTCAATTTGTGCTGAAAATGAAATTTTTGATTTAGTCAAAGTAGAATATTTTGCAGCTAATCTGGAAGCAGTGAAAAAGGAATTGATGACCAGGGCAAAATCAATTTTAAAGGAGAAAGAAAAAAATTATAGTGAAATAATAGGAGTGAGCTTTGCTACCTTCGACAAGCAACTGGCTGATGTTTTTAGCATAAAATATCCGGCTGAAATGTATAAAAGTTATCAGGCTTATGCAAATACATCTTTGAATTTTAAGCGGAATTCCAATGTGAATACCGCGGAAAAAACAACCACTTTATATTACCAGCCTGTTGTAGATAAGGAATTTGATTTTGTTATTAATCCTGAAATTGTTGAACCTGTTATTCAGGTGATGTATGAAATAAAGCTTCGAATCATTCGTCCAGCCAAAGAAAATACCAAAGAGTATTATATCGTTACGCCCAACGGTGATTTGAAAGCATTAGAATTGAATTAGAATTCAACCTTGGCTAGATTTCAATTTCACATTGTATACATTATCAGAAAGACAAAAATCAGTTTTTTTAAGAATTGAAAAATCAATACATTTGCGCTACCAAAAATTAAAAGATGGCAGTTTTAGTAAACAAAGATTCAAAGATAATCGTACAGGGCTTTACAGGTAAAGAAGGAACTTTCCACGCTGAACAAATGATTGAATACGGAACAAATGTAGTTGGTGGTGTAACTCCTGGAAAAGGAGGGACGCTTCACCTGGACAGACCGGTGTTTGATACGGTTCAGGATGCTGTTGTAAAAGCAGGAGCAGACGTGAGTATCATTTTCGTACCACCTGCATTTGCGGCCGATGCGATTATGGAAGCTGCTGAAGCCGGTATCAAAGTTATCATCTGTATCACAGAAGGAATTCCGGTTGGGGATATGGTAAAAGTTCAGGCTTATATAGACAACAGAGATGTAACTTTGATCGGCCCTAACTGTCCGGGTGTTATCACCGCCGATGAGGCAAAGGTAGGGATCATGCCTGGTTTTGTTTTCAAAAAAGGAAGAGTAGGGATCGTTTCCAAATCAGGAACGTTGACTTACGAAGCTGCCGATCAGGTTGTGAAAGCCGGATACGGGATTTCAACCGCAATCGGAATCGGAGGCGATCCGATCATTGGGACTACAACCAAAGAAGCCGTAGAATTATTTATGAATGATTCAGAAACCGATTGTATCGTAATGATTGGTGAGATCGGAGGACAATTGGAAGCTGACGCTGCAAAATGGATCAAAGAAAACGGAACCAAACCTGTTGTAGGATTCATTGCCGGACAAACCGCGCCGAAAGGAAGAACAATGGGGCATGCCGGAGCAATTGTCGGAGGAAAAGATGATACCGCTCAGGCCAAAATGGAAATTATGAAAGCATGTGGAATCCATGTAGTTGATTCTCCTGCTGAAATTGGCGCTACCGTTGCCAAAGTTCTGGGATAGTAAAAATTACAATATTTAGATATGAAAGAACCTGAATTTTCAGGTTCTTTTTTTATTTTATATCAAAACCATAAAGTTGTTATATTTGCTAAATATTTATACCAACCAAAAATTTATATATGAAAAAACAATTAGCCTATGCCTTTATTTTTCTCTTCCTGACCTCTAATTTACTTGAAGCTCAGGTGAGATTCGGAGCAAGAGGAAGTGCCAGCATTACCAACATTACAGTTGCTCATTCAATATCAAAATCCCGAACAGGATTTCAGATAGCTGCTTTGGGATTAATTCCTATTGACAATAATGATCAATTCTTTTTTCAACCTGAAATAAATTATTCCGCACAGGGTGAATTTAATGTACACCCTCATCCGGATGGAGATATTGACCAGAAAACATTTTTGAGCTTCATCAATATCCCATTGAATATGAAAGCATATTTGTCAGAAGCGGAAAGTGAATTTTTTGCAGAATTCGGGCCGTATATCGGGTTTAAAATAGGTGAAAATATAGAGAAATTTGATTTCCCTACGGAACCGGATGACGAAGAATACAGCTCATTTGACTTTGGATTGGGTATAGGTTTTGGATATAGCTTCAATAGAGAATTTGAAGTCTCTGTCCGATATTCATACGGGTTTGTAGATCAGGTAAAAAGAGATGCTGCAGATGACAAGAACCATAATTCTGTTTTGAATTTTGGAGTAAGTTATATTTTTTGGTAGAAAAAACATAACATAGTATGTTACCAGCCCGATTTTTCGGGCTTTTTCAATTTGTTAAAAAAACGCCTCGGAATGATTTTTGATGTAAATTTATCATATCAAATTCAAAAACATGAAAATCTACAGTTTATTATTTATTATATTGGCATTTGTCATTAGTTCTTGTAATACGGTTCGTGTTACTTATGATTTTGACAGGGCAACGGATTTCAATACCTATAAAACCTACAATTATCATCAAAAAGGCATTGACAAATTAGAATTGAACGATTTGGATAAAAGAAGAATTCTAAATGCCATTGATGCTCAAATGACGGCAAAAGGATTGACTAAATCAGAAACTCCTGATTTATACTTAAATGTTTTGGCAAGTTCGAAAGAGAAGATTAACATAGATAATGGCTATTATGGCGGATATTGGGGAGGTGGTTCCCGCGTTTACCAATATACTTCCGGAACGATTATAATAGATGTAATTGACGATAAAAGGAATACTTTGGTTTGGCAGGGTGCTGGAAGCGGATTAAATGTTTCTGATTTGGACAGGAAAGCGGATGACATCCCACAAGCGATCGCTGAAATCATGGCTAAATTCCCACCGCCGGCTCAAAAGAAATAAACAGAAAAAAATCCGAACTCATGAGTTCGGATTTTCATTTATAATCAAAATAATCTTAATCAATTACACCTGACCCAATCAGCTCATCCCCGACGTACCAAGCTGCAAACTGACCTTCTGTAATTGCCGATTGTGGCTCTTCGAATTCAATATACAAACCGAAATCGGCTTTGTGTAAAACAGCTTTCTGCAAAGGCTGGCGGTAACGGATTCGTACCATCGCTTCCATCGTTTCACCGGTATTTAATTTCAAATCTTCACGAACCCAGTGGATTTCATTCTCGTTAATATACAAGGCCTTTTTGAACAACCCGGGATGCGAACTTCCTTGTCCGGTATAAATAATATTTTCTACCACATCGGTATCTAAAACGAACAAAGGTTCAGGAGTTCCGCCTACACGCAAGCCTTTTCGCTGTCCTTTGGTGAAATAATGTGCGCCGTCGTGTTTGCCTACTGTTTTTCCCAGGGATTTATCATAAGAAATACCTTCGGATTCATAAGCCAGTTCTTCCCATTTGGTAAAAAAATGAGGTTTTTCTTTTGCATAAACTGGATCGTCTTGTGTGATTTCTATGATTTCTCCCGATTTTGGTTTCAATTGTTGTTGCAAAAAATCAGGTAGACTTACTTTTCCGATGAAACACAAACCTTGTGAATCTTTCTTATCAGCCGTTACCAAATCCAGTTCTTTCGC
>CAZKOC010000119.1:0-6642 GCA_964554275.1 uncultured Weeksellaceae bacterium | reverse complement strand
GGTCATTCCCGATAATTGAAAATCTTTGTTTTATGGTAGTTAGATTATCCATCTTATTTTTTATTTATAATTGAATAATGAACGGAATCTAAAAATTCCCCGTCAAAATAAAAGTCTTCTTTAAAATGTGCTTCCTTTACAAAGTTTGCCCTTTGCAGAACTTTTTCTGATGCCGTATTTCTAGGATCAATTATCGCGGTTATTGTATGGAAATTACACTGTTCAAATCCGAACTCGAGGATTTTTTGCAAAGCTTCGGAAAGGATTCCTTTTCCTTGGCAGCCGGGATGTAAAATGTAACCAACTTCTGTTCGGTAATTTTCTTTGTTAATTCTGTAAAGACCAATAATTCCTATCAAAGTATCATCGCCTTTTTGAGTAATTGCCCAATTGATTCCTTCTTGGTTTTCTTTTGCTTTTCGTAGGACTTCAATATGATCTGATGCATTCTGTTTTGATTTAGCTGGCAGACGGGGAATGTATTTCATGATTTCTTTATCGGAACGTAGTACAAATACTTCGTCAACATCTTTGTCAACGACTTCCCTCAACAATAAATTTGTTGTTTCAAGTATCGGGAATTCAGAGAAATCAGTGTTTAAGTCCATAAAGTTTTAAAGTGCAATTTCACCTAGCAATGTGGCCGATGTGGCATCATTTGCTTTTACCATTACAAAATCCCCGACTTTGGTTCCTTCTGTTTTAGGAAAAACCATTACGGCGTTTTGGGAAATTCTTCCGTACCAGAAATTTTCATCTCTTTTGCTGTTTCCTTCGATCAGGACTTCATGAACCTTCCCCACATAATTTTGCATTCTTTCTTTGGAGTGCCTTTGCTGAACTTCTATGATTTCCTGTAATCTTCTTTTTTTGATCTCATCCGGAATATCATCTACCATTTTTTTGTGAGCGGGCGTTCCGGGGCGGTCTGAATAAGCAAACATATAGCCGAAATCATATTTCACATATTCCATCAGGGAAAGCGTATCCTGATGTTCTTCTTCGGTTTCGCCGCAGAATCCTGCAATCATGTCGTGAGAAAGCGAACAGTCAGGAATTATTTCATAAACTTTATCAATCAAAGCCAAATATTCTTCCCGCGTATGCTGGCGGTTCATTCTTTGCAAAACGGTTGTGCTTCCGGATTGAACAGGCAAGTGAATATATTTGCAGATGTTGTCGTATTTAGCCATTGTGCGAAGCACATTTTCCTGCATATCCTGCGGATTGGAAGTTGAAAAACGGATGCGCATTCCGGGCACTGCTTCAGCAACCATGCTAAGCAATTGAGCAAAATCTACAGCGGTTGCTTTTTGTATTTCAGAGGCATTTTTGAAATCTTTTTTCATTCCTCCGCCGTACCATAAAAATGAATCTACGTTTTGTCCCAAAAGGGTAATTTCTTTGTATCCTTTTTGTTCCAAATCTTTACATTCTTCCAAGATAGAATGAGGGTCACGGCTTCTTTCGCGGCCACGTGTAAACGGAACCACGCAGAACGTACACATATTATCACATCCACGGGTAATGGTTACAAATGCGGTAACGCCATTTCCACCCAAACGGACAGGACTTAAATCTGCATATGTTTCGTCTTTTGAAAGAATCACATTGATGGCTGAGCGTCCGTCTTCTACATCTTCCAGCAAATTAGGCAGGTCACGGTAAGCATCAGGGCCTACAACCAAATCCACGATTTTTTCTTCTTCCAGGAATTTTGATTTTAAGCGTTCTGCCATACAGCCTAAAACTCCGACTTTCATGGAAGGTTTGTTTTTTTTCAATGAGTTGAATTCAGTCAATCTTTTTCGGACGGTCTGCTCTGCCTTTTCACGGATGGAGCAGGTATTGACCAAAATCAAATCGGCTTCTTCCATTTTATTGGTAGTATTGTAACCGTTTTCTGATAAAATGGAGGCAACGATTTCAGAATCCGAAAAATTCATCTGACAACCATAACTTTCCAGAAATAACTTTTTGGAATTGGTTGCTTTCCCGTTTAATCTTAAAGATTGACCTTGTGCAGATTCATTAATTTCTTTTGTTTCAGTATGCATCTGAATTTTATAAAAATAGCGTACAAATTTACGAAAAATACTGACATTATGACAGATGATTTAAGATTTGCATTTATTTAACTTTTAAGTATTTTTGAAGAAAATATACAATCATGGAAAACCGTCACGTAAAGAATAAATTAGAACAGATCTACAGAGAAGGTTATGGACTTCACCTGGAAGCCGTTTTGTCAAATGCTTTTGACATACATAAAAAATCAATTCTTCCAGGCTTCGTTGCTACTTTCATGTATGGAGTAGTGATGTTGATTGTAGGGTTTTCTATGTTTGAAACGCTGTATGGGATGAATTTTTTAGAGTTTGTAGAAACCATACAGAAAAATCCTGCAGCACTGGAATCTTCGACGGCAAATATCTCCATGACCTCAATATTGATTTATTCTGTGGTTTCAGGAATTGCGGGAGGCTTAATTTCCCCATTGCTTTCTGGGATTTACAAAGTGGCTTTCAATACTCAATATGGTGGAAATTCATCAGTTTCAGATTTATTTGCATATTACAAACAGCCTTATTTTTTAAATATTTTTATTTATTCTTTTTTGTTTGCTGTTATTTTACAAGTTTTGAATTTGGTTTTAGACCAGGCAATTCCCGGAATTGGGGCATTTCTGGCATTTTTAATTCAGGTTATACTCGGAGTTTCACTGATCCTGACCATTCCATTTATTGTTTTTGGTAATCTTTCTTGGATAGAAGCTATAAAAGCCAGTTTGAATGTAACATTCAAAAACTGGTTTTTCTTATTCTTTATATTGGCGATCAGCTTTATAATTTCTATTATTGGAGTGATTTTCTGTGGAATAGGGGTTCTTTTTACTTTTCCCTTTTTGTATATTGCTACATTCGTTTTATACGATAAAATAATAGGGTTTAGTAATCAGGAAGATAGTATCTCAAAAATCGGAGAGGAATAATTGATTTTGGTAGCTTAAATTTTTTGTTTCTATTTTTGCGAAAAATTTTAAGATGCCCAAAAATCTCGTTATAGTCGAATCACCTGCAAAAGCTAAGACCATTCAGAAATATCTCGGAGACGATTTTGCCGTCGAATCCAGCTATGGGCATATTGTAGATTTACCTAAAAAAGGAATGGGAATTGAAATCGAAAATAATTTCAAACCCGTTTATGAAGTTTCAGCCGATAAAAAGGAGGTTGTTAAAAAACTAAAAGGTTTAACCCAAAAAGCAGAAACGGTCTGGCTGGCGTCCGATGAAGACCGTGAGGGAGAAGCGATCGCCTGGCATTTATACAATGTATTGGACTTAAAAAAGAAAAATACACACAGAATCGTTTTCAACGAAATTACAAAAAAAGCAATTCAAAATGCTGTAGAAAACCCAAGGAGCATAGATGAAAATCTGGTTGATGCACAACAGGCAAGACGGGTATTGGATAGACTGGTAGGTTTTGAAGTTTCTCCCATTTTATGGAAAAAAATAAAACCCGGACTTTCCGCAGGACGTGTTCAGTCTGTTGCCGTAAGACTAATCGTTGAAAGAGAGAAGGAAATTCAAAATTTCAATCCTGTTTCTTCCTTTAAGTTTACCGCTCAGTTTCTGACAAAGGAAAATAAAGGGCTAAAAGCAATTCTCACGAAAGAATTTCAAACTTTCGAAGAAGCGAAGAAATTCATTGAGTCTTGTGTGAATGCGGAATTTAAGGTAAAAGATTTGCAAAAAAAACCGGCCAAAAGATCAGCTTCTGCACCTTTTACTACTTCTACTTTACAGCAGGAGGCATCGCTTAAATTAGGCTTCCCGGTTTCCAGAACGATGCGTGTGGCGCAGCAATTGTATGAGGCCGGGCATATAACTTACATGAGAACAGACAGTGTGAATTTATCACAGGATGCAATTATCGCTGCTGAAAAAACAATTCAAAAAGAATTTGGAAATAAATACAGTTCGCCAAGAAATTATACCAATAAAAATAAATCTGCACAGGAAGCACACGAAGCAATCCGTCCAACAAATTTTGATATAAAATTCGCAGGTGGAGATGATTCACAAAAGAGATTATATGATTTAATTTGGAAAAGAACCATAGCCAGCCAGATGGCAAATGCAGATTTGGAACGTACAATCATTGATATCGAAAATTCAAAGAATTCTGAAATATTTCAGTCAAGAGGCGAAATTATAATTTTTGACGGATTCCTGAAAGTTTATCAAGATTCAGTGATGGATGAGGACACGGAGGATGATAAAGCTATTTTACCGGATGTTTCTAAAAATGAAAAACTGGAAGCGGAGGAAATCTTCGGAACGGAAAAATTCACAAAAGCTCCGCCAAGATACACAGAAGCATCTTTGGTTAAAAAATTGGAAGAACTGGGGATCGGCCGGCCGTCAACGTATGCACCTACTATTTCAACAATTCAAAATCGTGAATATGTTTTTGTCGGAAGCTTAGATGGTGAGCAAAGAAAGCTTCAGACTTTAAAACTAAAAAAAGATAAAGTCACCGAAAAAATTGAAACCGAAACATTTGGTGCAGACCGTAGAAAATTAATCCCGACGGATATCGGAATTGTGGTAAATGACTTTTTGGTTGATTATTTCAAAAACATTTTGGATTATGATTTCACGGCAAAAGTGGAAGAAAGCTTTGATGCGATTGCAGAAGGAAAAGAGCAGTGGACGGAAATGATTGATGGGTTTTACGGTAAATTCCATAAAAATGTTGAAACAGTTGGGGAGACAGCCGAACGCGCAACGGGAGAAAGAGAATTGGGAAAAGACCCTAAATCAGGAAAACCCGTTTTCGCAAGGATTGGCCGGTTCGGACCGATGATCCAAATCGGTGAAGCGGAAGATGAAGAAAAGCCAAAGTTTGCAAGTTTATTGAGCACGCAGTCTATTCACAACATAACTTTGGGAGAAGCGCTGCAACTATTCGATTTGCCGAAAAATTTGGGTTCTTACAAAAATGAAACGGTCGAAATAAATGTTGGCCGATTTGGGCCTTATGTGAAATTTCAGGATAAATTTATTTCAATCCCTAAAAATGAGGATATCATGGAAGTCAGTTTGGACAGAGCCATTGAATTGATTGAAGAAAAACTGAAAGCCGACGCGCCGATTTCATCTTATCAGGGGAAAGAAGTAACGAAAGGGAAGGGAAGGTTCGGCCCGTTTATCAAGTGGGATGATATGTTCATAAACGTGAGCAGGAAATATGATTTCGATAATTTGTCAACCAAAGATATACAGGATTTAATCGAAGATAAATTAAAAAAGGAATCAGAAAAAGTTGTTCAAAATTGGGGAAAAGACGGGATCCGAATTGAAAAAGCACGGTGGGGAAGACATAACCTGATTCAGGGAAAAACAAAAATAGAACTTGCAAAAGAAGTTGACGTACAGAAACTGACTTTGGAAGAAGTGAAAAAAATATTTGAACAACAGAAAACAGCTAAGAAGAAAAAATAATGCTGAACGAATTCCTTACACCGGTTTCAAATGAACTGCAAGAATTTGCATTTACACTCGATGATTTTTCCATCGGGAAGTATATAGAATTTGACAATGAAATCACGCCAAACAGCGTTGTTATTTTAGGAGTCAAAGAAACCCGTGGTGGTGAAACGGAGTTCAATTCAGAACTGGAATTCAATTCTGTTCGTAAACAATTATACCAATTAAAAAAAGGAGACTGGCATTTACCGATTCATGATTTGGGAGATTTGAATCCTGGCGATACAAGAGAAGATACTTATTATGCCTTTCAGAGAATTCAGGAAGAGATTCTGAAAAATAAATCGATCGTAATCATTTTAGGTGGAACTTCAAATCTTGCCTATAACCAATACAGAGCATTTGACGCTGTAAAACACAATGTGAGTCTTACATGCATAGATAACAAATTCAGATTAGGAAATGAAAAAGAGAAATTGTCTTATCAGAATTATCTCAGCAAAATCATTTCAGAACCACCTCATAATTTATTCGAATACACACACCTCGGACATCAGACTTACTTTGTTGCACAAGAAGAGCTGGATCTGATGGAACATTTGAACTTTGATGTAAAAAGATTAGGGAAATTGATTGAAAATATGAGCGAATCTGAACCGGAATTAAGAAATTCTGACATGGTTGTTTTAAATTTAGAATCAATTCAATCATCTGATTTTCAATCAGGTATAAAACTGTCTCCCAACGGATTTAATTCGAGAGAAATATGTTTGCTTTCCAGGTATGCCGGCATCAACAATAAAGTGCGGTCATTTGGCGTTTATAACTACAAAGCGGAAAACATAGAAACAGATGATTTGCTGTTATCTGAAATTCTTTGGTATTTTATAGAAGGAAAGAACCATGCCCCACAAGCATCCGATTTTGGAGAGCCAAATGTGTACGAAAAGTTTTATGTACAGATTCCGGAACAGGATTTAACTTTTTACCACAACGTAAAAACCGAACAGTGGTGGTTGGAACTGAGGGAAATGAATGATGCCTTAGAAGAAGGGAAGCAAATTATTCCTTGTTCCAAAAAAGACTATGAAACTTCGCTTGAGGGAAAAATACCCGAACGTTGGTGGAAATCGTACAAAAAATTATA
>CAZKOC010000118.1:0-6655 GCA_964554275.1 uncultured Weeksellaceae bacterium | reverse complement strand
CCCCGAAAAGTTAAGCAATTTAAGGGTTTTACGTTAAAATATTCAGAAAGCAGGGGCTTCGGTTATATTTTATATAAAAAATCAGCCCCGAAAAAGGCTGACTTTGTCTAACATTGGCAGTACATATAATTAACACATGAAACTATTTATTTTTTAATTACTTTTTTGGCAATTGTCTTTCCGTTGCTTACAATGGAACAGATATAAACTCCTTTTGGTAAATAAGAACCGTTCCATGTGAAAGATTTGGCAGAATCAGCATTTCGGTTTTGAGAATAAACTGTTTTTCCGCTTAAATCTGTTACCTTGAAAGTATAATTTCCATTTACATTTTCAGGAAGCTGAATGTTCAGCTCAACGGAGAAAGGATTCGGATAAACCACAAAACCTGACTTATCCGTTTCTTCAATACCCAGATTTATTTCACCGATCTTGAAAGCAGGAGAAACAACTTGTTCCTGCTTGTTTCCGGCAGCATCGGTACAGATGATTTTCACATCGAACCAGGAATTTTCTTCCGTTACAACTACGTTTGCCAAAGAGGCTTCGTAATAATCACCAAATGCAGGCATAAAGAAATGTTCAGGGTATTCAGTCAGTTCCAGTTCTGTCCAGCTATCTTGGTTGTATAAGCTGTAATAAAATTCAACCGTGTTGCCCGCATTATATGCATAATATTCCCGGCCATTATTTGTTACAGTATATTTAAAATCCGCTGCTGCTAATCTAAGCCAACCATTTTCTGCATTGTCAAAGATATGAGTTACTTTCTCTTCTGAATTCCTGAATTGCAACATTTGTAGAGTGGGTGGTTCATCTGCCGCATCGGCATTATAGGTCAATTTAGTAATATTTGTTCCATCAAGGTTTTCTATTTCGATATTGGTATTGGTAAAAGTTATTTCAATTATACCATTTGTGGGTAAAAGAATGAAATCAATTAGAAAATCCAAATAATCCCCAGAAAAAAGAATCTCCCCATCATGTTTCACTTCGATCTGTACCGTAGAAAAATCACTTTCCCTCATCTCACCATATTGCCCTTTGTATAAGGCGCTTATGAAATTAGATTCATTGGGAATAACAAAAGAAGCGTTAACCACAATGGGTGAATTGTCACCTTGTTTTATATCAGGAGTTGTTTCGCTTGTAAATGTAAATTTAGGATGAAATGGTAATAATGCTTTTCCTGTTTCTGTGTAATAGTAATCATTTCCAAGAAAAAAATAGCTTAAAGCAGAATTTCCACTGCCATAGAGAATTTTCCCGTCAGACGAAACTATTGCATTTCCTTTAATAAAGAATGGTTCTTCCCAATTCGGCCCCATCAATTCCTGATGATCAATCAAGGCTGGAAACACCAGCAGGTTACAAAAGCTACCATCAATTGGATTGTCAAGATAGCCTTTGAATGTATCTCCAGGTAAATTTGTTACTGTCCATCCGCCCATATCTATCTCATCCAGTAAAGTTGTCTGTGTAGAAAAACCTACGGCTACATTTTGGGGATCTCCAAGCGGGCTGAGTTGGAACTGTTCCTCGTGATAAACCAGGTTTTCCGGATTGTTTTCCAATAAAGTAGATCCCTCTATTCCATTTAAAATAAATTTGGTGAAATAACTCCCCTGCTCAAAACCTGTCCCGAAAATACTCTGGGTTACGAGATACCTGTCACTGACATCATTGATATAAAAATCCCAGTAGGGGCTATCACCTTCCAGTGGCCCGTCCAATAAATAATTAGATCCATAAATCCCAATATTTGAAGGTAGAAAAAAAAAGGAACGATCCAAACACATAGAAGAAAAAATATCTGCTTCAGGGTTAGGAATTCCCGGTTCGAGCATCTCACCGCTTTCATTCAACATACGGACGGAAATATAGTTATAGGCTTCTGCTACCTCAATATCAACAGAAGTGTCACCACTTGCGGTTACCAGCTCCTTGATTATGTAACTCATCTTTCCCGAAGCGGTGGTAAATTCAGCAAAAATATCATATGTTCCCTCGGGGACGTCCATTGTAATTGGATTCGTTCCCTCCCAAAAAGCATAATTCATATATCCGGCATCATTATAGATGAGTAAAAAATTGGAATTGTACTCTGCCGGATCAAAATCTAAATTTATTTCCAAAGTAGCCTCATTTAAAGTTTTTAATGGTGAAATATGATGATTTTCATTGAAAAGCTTATTTGATATAAAAACATTTCTCACACCGTTATAAGCCAACGTATCATAATTCATTTCATCAAAGCGGTGTTTAATCATCAAAGGGTTTTCGAATGATTGCTGAATGTGTTCAGTTATGATTCCCTGTGCTGACAGATCAAAACCTGAAATCAAAAAGGCAATGGCTATCAATTGTTTGAATAAGCGAGGTCTCTTCATAGTCAATGATTTAATATGGATTAAACTTTTTTCCGGAAACGGGCAAAGAGTTAAAAATCAGCTCAAATCCGAGTTACAATTATTTTATATTGTTGATATTTATTGGTTTTTACAGGCAGATAGAATTTGCCGCTCAACATTATTAGATCGGTTTCAAATAATTGATATGGCTCATTTCTTAATTACTTTTCGGGCAATTACTTTTCCATTATTCTCAATAGATAAAAGGTAAATACCTTTTGGGAAAGAAGAACCATTCCACATAAACGATTTGGCAGAATCAGCATTTCGATTTTGAGAATAAACTGTTTTTCCGTTTAAATCTGTTATTTTGAAATTGTAATTTCCTTTCACACCCTCAGGAAGCTGTATGTTTAGTTCATTTGTAAACGGATTCGGATAAACTGCAAAACCTGATTTGTCTGTTTCTTCAATTCCCATTGTTGCTTGGTGAATTTGAAAAGCGGGAGAAACAATTTGTTCCTGTTTATTGCCGGCGGCATCTGTACAAATAACTTTTACATCAAACCAGGAATTGTTTTCAGGGACATATACACTCTCCAGCGAACCTTCGTAATAATCACCAAATCCCGGTGCCTGAAAATATTCGGAATATTTTGTCAGTTCTAACTCTGTCCAGTTTTCCTGATCCCGAAGGCTGTAATAAAATTCTACATTATTACCTTCGTTATAAATAAAAATTCCGTTAACCGTATCATATTGAAAGTCTCCGGCCGCTAAGCGCACACTGACATTGTCCGGAGATTCAAAAATATTGGTTACACTTTGCAAAGGATCACGGAACTGGAGCATCTGTAATGTGGGTGGTATATCTGCCTCGCTTGCATTATAGGAAATTTTGGTAGTGTTTTTTCCAATAAAATCTTCAATCTGAGCATTGGTGTTGATCAATGTAAGTTCGATCTGCCCATTTGCCGGGAAACCATTAAAATTTGTATAGCTTCCGGAATAAATAATATTTCCGTTATATTTAGCTTCTATTTGTGTATTGAAGAAGTCGCTTTCTCTTACTTCTCCATAAAATCCTTTGTATTGTAAACTTATAAAATTCATTTCGTTGGGGATCAGGTAGGGAGTTATTACACTTATTGGTGTATTGCCTCCTTGTTGAATGTCCGGAGTATTTTCTTTTGTAAATGTAAATTTTGAATGAAAGGGGAGTTCTTTCAATCCGTTTTCAGTAAAGAAATAATTAGAGGTATTGCCTGAGCCGTAATGAATTTCTCCATCGTTTAAAAACACAGGATTTCCTTTTATTAAGTACGGATACTCATCACCCCACTCAGGATCGACCACTATATGATCTACAACGGAAGGATAAACAAGTAAATTTCCGGACCCTTCTTCAAAAGGATTATTTAAGTAACCCTTAAATCCTTCTTCAGGATTTATCGTATATACCGAATGCGAAACGCCCCAGCCTATAGTTGTGTAATCTGCAAAAGACACCCAGGTAAAAAATCCGGGATATACCCCTTCAGTATTCGATGCGCCTGGCCGAAAATTTTCTGTATGAAATACATACTCTTCCGGATTGTTTTCTATAGAAATTGATTCATTTATACCATTCAGTGAGGGTAATTTACAAAAATAATTGACATCATCCAGGCTTCCATATCCTATAAAGGATTGTAAAACAGAATAGCGCTCACTAACGTCATTGATGTAAAAATTCCAGACAGGCTCATCATCAAAAGCGAATTCCCATATAAAATTTTCATTCAAAATCAATAAATCGGATGGACGAAAGTGAAGCATACGGTTAAATATCATTCCTGAATTCAATTCTATTTCCGGATTGTAAACCCCTGGCTCTAAAGGTTGTCCGTTTTCATCATAGGTGTTGATAGAAACATGATTGGTTGCTTCGTCCGAATTCATTGTTATTGTTATATCTTCAGATATATTTTGCTGTTCCTTTATCACCATAGCACTTCTACCTGAAATCATATCATAAAACCTGCAAAAAACATCATAAGTTCCTTGTGGAACTTCAACAGTAACAGGATTCTCTCCTATAAAATATGCTGAAGTTCTATGACCCGATTCGTCATATATTTCGATTGCAGCAGGAAAATATACATTCAGGTCAAACTCTAAGTTAATGCTTAAGTAAACATTCTCGTTTATTTCATCCGACCCTGTTGTCGGGGTGTTTTGATTGCCAGTTTGATTGGCAACATAAATCTTCATTCCATTTTCATTTAATACCGTTGTGTAATTTTGTTGGTCAAAATTAGTCCGGATCTTAAACGGACTGTCAGGTAAAACATTTGAGTGTTCTATGATGACTTCTTGCCCGAAAAGATTAAATGTTGAAAAAAGAAATACAGAAATTGTCAGATTTCTTAAAAAGTTAAAATTCCTCATGGTTTGTGATAATTTAAATATTTATACAAGTTTATCGGAAATGATGGTGTTAACCTAAAATGAACCTGCCCGAAATTTGCCCGACCGGCGCCAAGAGATGTGCCTGAAATATGCCTCTAAGAAATTTATTTTACAAAAACCTGATTTTCAGCAAATTATAATCCATCAAACCATTGATAAATATCTATGTTTTCAGGAATTTTCAATTTGTTTTTGATGAGGTATTTTTTGTTTAAAACAGTTTTGGGTGCGATATACTTGTAGCGCGCAATGTCTTTAGTAAATATTTTCATTTTCAGCAATGCACAAAATTCTATTTCCGAAGATGATATTTTTGGGTTGATACTGAGCAGTTTTGTAGAAAACTCCGGAAAAATTTCATTGAAATAAAACATAAAAGCCGGGTTATTTGCTTTCAATGCTTCCAGGAGTTTCGAATAGTCTTTTTCATTCGGGTTTTCTGCAATTCCTTTAAGATATTGCTGACTGATTTTTTCCTGTTGTGCCAGTATCCTGTTTTTTCTTATGATAAAAATTATTAAAACTATAATTGATATTAGTGAAAAACATAACACATAAATATACCATTTATTAATGCCTTTTTCCTTCTCATTGAGCAAATTATGCAGGGATTTAATTTGGCTTTCTGAAACATTTAGTTTTAACGAATCCCGTTTGGACTCATATAGTTTCGTGTTTTTATCATCATTTAATCTTTGATATACTTCAATTATCTTGTCATACAGCATATTGACATTCAAATGATTTTTATATCCTCCTATTTTTTCGGCTTGTTTGAAATAAGAAATTGCTTTTTCATAATTTCCTTCCTGAAGTTCGATCCTTCCGAGAGTTGTCCAATTAACGAACTCCAACATATCGTCCAACTGATCTTCCTTGTCTTCCGGAATAGATAACTTTACATAATGTCTTGAAGAATCTACATTTGACATATCCATATAAGCGGCAGCCAGGTTTGCATAACCTATATATTGAAATTCCCTTTTGAAATAAGAGGGGGTTTTCTTATATTCAAAAGCCGTCAGCCTAAGATATTTCAATCTGTTCTCATGATCTTCCTTAAGTGAATAATAATTGGCATAACTGTTAAACAGGTTTGCTTTGGTAACTATGGTAAGGGAATCTTTTGAAGTGGTTTTCTGAAGGCTTTCCTCTCCTTTTTTCAATTCCAGTAATGCTTGCTCATGTAGGCCTGTAAAAGCATAAGCTTCAAACAAATAAATCCTTGCCATGGTTTGAAACACATGATTTTGATAAGACTCTGCTTTTGCCAAAAGCAATTTTGAATTAACAATCATGTTTTCAAAATCATTTATAAACCTGTAGTACCTGCACTGACCTGAAATAGCTCTCAGTTCAGCTTCCCTTGCATTTATGTGCTGTGCTTCTTCAATGATTTTTATGTTTTCCTCAAATGCTTTTTCAGGATTAGTGCTTAGTAATTCTTTATTTTTTTCCGCTCTTTTCAATAAATCTTTTTGTGCATCGGTTTCTTGTGAGAACAATATTACTGCCCCCAAAAAGAATAGAACTAATGTGCCGATGTGCTTTAACATAAAAAACCCTGAAAAGTTAAGCAATTTAAGGGTTTTGTAAAAACGATGCTCAATTGATAAAAATATCACGAAATATTTTTGATTTATATTGGAAACAAAAAAGGCTGCCTAATGGCAGCCTTCACATCAATAAATATGATAGAAATTATTAAATCACTGTAACATTTACTGCATTCAGGCCTTTTTGACCTCTTTCCACGTCATAAGAAACTTTATCGTTTTCACGAACATTGCTCTTTAAACCTGACATGTGTACAAAAATATCATCACCTCCATTTTCCGGGGTAATGAATCCGA
>CAZKOC010000117.1:0-6656 GCA_964554275.1 uncultured Weeksellaceae bacterium | reverse complement strand
CCAATCCTTTCCTGAACCAGCTTCTCCCCTGCCATAAAAAAACATTTTTGGCTACCTGCTGGGAAATAGTGCTGGCTCCTCTTAGCTTCTTCCCTTCGTTCTTTTCATTGAACTTCAAAGCTTTTTCTATATGCTTACGATCAAATCCATTATGGGAAGCAAACAACTGATCTTCTGAAGCAATTGCCGCCAGTTTGGTACTTTTCGGCATTTCCTCATAAGAAATATAATCGCGATATAATCCATGACCTTCTATCAAACTTACAATCTGAGTTACCGTAATTGGAGGATTTATCCATTTCAAAATCACAATGTAAACCAATTGTGCAATGAACAAGATAATGAAGATCTTTTTTATGAGTTTCCAAACTTTTTTCATAATTCGATAAGCGAGATTCGAAATGCGAAGTTCGGATTTTTTTGAATACTTATTCCTTCAACAAGTCAGAATAATAATGTTGCAGTGAGTTTATTGAAACGTATCAGATCAAAAAGTAGATTGCATCGTTTTGAAATTTGATTTAAAAGTTTAAACCGGGAAAATTGATCAAAATGATTTAATTTCGTTTATTATGAGGAGAAATCAGTCTGTTAAAAATAAATGAATGGTTATTTTTACAGCAACTTAGAGAAAGCATAAAGTTCACAAGAAAAAAATTATCCATTCAAAAGCTTGTAATGTTATTATACATAAATATTTATGATTCGATTTCCTGAAATACAAGCCGAAGTTCAATTCATTCAAAAACAGAACGGAACTGAATTACATGTTTTACGGGAAGATAAAATTCATCCGGTCATTTCGGGGAATAAGTTCAGAAAATTAAAATACAATCTGGAAGAATTCTCCAAAGGAAATTATAATTCGATTCTGACTTTCGGTGGCGCCTATTCCAACCATATTTTGGCTGTTGCGGCAGCAGGAAAAGAATTGGGATTCAAAACGGTTGGTGTAATTCGCGGCGAAGAATTAATTCACAAAATCAACGATAACCCGACTTTGACCTTTGCTCAAAACTGCGGAATGGAATTCAAATTTGTTTCAAGAGAAAATTACCGGAATAAATCCAACCCGGAATTTTCAGAGGAATTAAGATCAGAATTCGGAAATTCCTATTTGCTGCCCGAAGGTGGAACCAATGATTTAGCAGTACAAGGCTGTGAAGAAATTTTAGGCAAACATACTGAAAACTTCGATTTTATCTGCTGTGCCGTTGGTACCGGAGGAACGGTTTCGGGAATTATCAATTCTGCAAAAGATCATCAACAAATCTTAGGTTTTCCGGCTTTAAAAGATTCGGATTTTCTCAAAGATGAAATAAAAAAATATACAATCCGTTCAAATTGGGAGTTAGTCCGGCAATTTCATTTCGGCGGATATGGGAAAGCTTGTGAAGAATTAATTAATTTTACCAATAATTTCAAACAGAAATTTGAAATCGGACTAGATCCTGTTTACACCGGAAAAATGATGTTCGGGATCATGAAATTAATAAAAGAAAACTATTTCCCTGCAGGAAGCAGGATTCTAGCGATCCATACCGGTGGCATTCAGGGAATTGAAGGGATGAATAAAAAATTAAGACTAAGTAACAAAACAATCATAAAATGAGAAAAAAAATAGCCTTATTGACTTTTTTATCATTGTTTTCCATAAAAAATTATGCTCAGGATTCAAGAGATATTGAGTACATCAGGACTTATGCAAAGCTGGCGGTCGAAGAAATGCATTTGTACAAAATACCGGCGAGCATCACACTGTCGCAGGGGATTTTAGAAACCGGAGGCGGGCAAAGCCGTTTGGCGGAAATTGCACTTAATCATTTTGGGATTAAATGCAAAGCCGAATGGACAGGAAAAACCATTAGCCATACAGATGATGCGCCCAATGAGTGTTTCCGGGTTTATAACTCTGTCCAGGAAAGTTACCGCGACCATTCCAGATTTCTGGCGGAAAGACCTTATTACAAAGACTTGTTCAAACTGGATATGTATGACTACAAAGCCTGGGCGCACGGACTGAAAAAAGCGGGCTACGCCACCAATCCCAAATATGCGGGAATCCTTATTTCAAGAATTGAAAAATACAATTTGAATCAATTTGACAGATTGTATCCGAATGAAGTAGAAGCTAAATTGATTGAATTATTCGGGCCTTCAGATATACAGTTACTTACAAGTGCGGGAGACGCTACTGAAACTGCAGGAAAAGTTATAGCAGCCGTGATTCCCGACCCTGTGTCCACAAGTGTTGAGGAAATAATAGAAAAACCTATAAAAACAATCGAAGTCGCCAAACGTGAAGAAAACCCTATGATGCGTATCAAAAAACACGCAAATGGAGTTCAGTACATCATCGCATATGAAGGAGAAACCATTTCCAAACTGGCAAACCTGTATGAAATCAGTCCGAAAAAATTAGCGTCCTTTAATGAACTTCCTGAAAATGGAAAGTTAACCAACGGACAATATGTTTTTCTGGATAAAAAGAAAAACAAAGGAACAGAGAAATACTACAAAGTTCAGGAAGGGGATAATATGTATCTGATTTCGCAGAAAGTAGGGATGAAGGTCAGCAAATTATATAATTTAAACCGTATGAATGTTGGACAACAACCTAAAGCCGGAACTCTGCTAAACTTAAAAACAAAGAAAAAATAGCATGTTATACCAAAGAAGCAGCGCACTATTTCAGGAAGCTCAAAATTATATTCCCGGTGGGGTCAACTCCCCGGTCCGTGCATTTAAATCTGTTGGGGGAACGCCTTTGTTTATGCAAAAAGCATTAGGTGCTTACCTTTATGATGAAGATGGAAAAGCATACATAGACTACATCAATTCCTGGGGGCCGATGATTTTGGGACATACACATCCTATGGTTTTAGAGGCGGTTACCCAACAACTAAAAAAAGGTTTTTCTTACGGGACTCCTACCGAATTAGAAACGGAAATTGCCAGATTGATCATAGAAACCGTTCCGAATGTGGATAAAATCCGAATGGTCAATTCGGGTACAGAAGCCTGTATGAGTGCAATTCGACTCGCCCGGGGATTTACCGGAAAAGACAAAATCGTTAAGTTTGAAGGTTGCTATCACGGTCATTCCGATTCATTCCTTATCAAAGCCGGAAGCGGAGCCATTACATTTGGAAATCCCAATAGTCCGGGCGTCACGCAGGGAACAGCTAAAGATACTCTATTAGCAAAATACAATGACATTGAGTCGGTTCAAAATTTATTTGAATCTAACCCGGGAGAAATTGCAGCGATCATCATTGAACCCGTTGCTGGAAATATGGGTTGTGTTTTACCTGAAGAAAATTTCTTGCAAAACCTGAGAAAAATATGTACGGAAAATAATGCACTTTTGATTTTTGATGAAGTGATGACCGGATTCCGGTTAGGATTTGGAGGGGCTCAGGAAAGACTGAATGTAAATGCGGATCTGGTAACTTTCGGAAAAATAATCGGAGGAGGATTCCCGGTTGGAGCATTTGCCGGAAGAAGTGAAATTATGGATTATCTGGCACCTTTAGGCCCTGTTTATCAGGCCGGAACTTTGTCGGGCAATCCTATTGCGATGCGCGCCGGGATCACAACTTTGTCCATTTTAAAAGAAGATTTAAACATTTACGATAGAATTAATTCCACCGCAAAAATTTTACACGAAGAAATTTCTCTAATCCTATCCGAAAAAGGAATTCCACATACTGTTAACCGATTAGGTTCGATGCTTTCTTTCTTTTTTGGAGAAAACCCGGTTCGGAATTTTGACGAAGCACAGCAAGCCGGTCACTCATTGTTCAATCAATTTTTTCATCATTTATTGAAAGAAGGAATTTATCTCCCGCCTTCGGGTTATGAAACCTGGTTCATTTCAGATTCAATCCAAAACGAAGAAATTGAAAAAACATTCTATGCGATAGAAAAATTTGTACCTTCGATGTAAGATTACAAATTCTTTTAACACATACTGACACATGAAAAAATATCTGACCCTTTTAGGTTTATGGATAGGAATTTCAGCTTTTTCACAAAGCAATTACGAACATTCCATTCAGGAAAAACAAGCGCATCAATCCGTTCAAATTCAGGCAGAAAACTTACTGGAAGCGGATTATGTCCCCGAATACTATCGACTGGAGATTACCGCGAATCCCAATGTTCAGAGTTTTTCCGGCAGAACCACAATGCACTTTACCACGACCGAAATCCTGAATCAGGTAAAAATAAATGCAAAATCAAATCTGCAAATCGAGTCCGTTAATTATCACTCTGCTCCGATTACCAATTATACCCGGTCAGGAAATGTTTTGACAATTAATTTACCGGCGTCACTTCCTCAAAATCATTTAGATTCTATTGCCATCAGTTTTTCCGGAAGTGCTGCCACTTCAAGCGGGTATAATGTTTCTTCACACAATGGAATTCCCATTGCAGAGACAATTTCTGAGTCTTTTCACGCGTCAAGCTGGTGGGTTTGTAAAGATGATTTGATTGATAAAGCGAAAAAAATAGATATTTACGTCACACATCCATCTGATATGAAAGCCGCTTCCAACGGCCTTTTGAAATCAGTAACCAATATTGGCGGAGGGAATTCAGTATCACACTGGCAACACAATTATCCGGTTTCCGTTTATTTGGTAGCAGTTGCAGTTACCAATTATGTGGAATACAATAATTCTGTAAACATCAGCGGGACAAATGTCCCCATCATCAATTATGTTTATCCCGAATCTTTGGCTGGAGCACAATCTTCATTGAATCAGGTTCCGAATTACATCAGTTCATTCAGTGAAAAATTTGGAGATTATCCTTATAAGCTGGAAAAATACGGACACGCCCAATGGGAACGTGGAGGCGGAATGGAACATGCCACGATGAGTTTTGTGGGAGGATACAGCTTTGGATTGGTTACACATGAACTGGCGCACCAATGGTTTGGAGACCAGGTTACGTGTGGCACCTGGAGCGACATTTGGCTCAACGAAGGATTTGCAGAATATGGAGATGGATTACTCACGCAGGAAATTTATGGGGAAAGTTCGTTTAAAAACTGGAAAGAAGATTATGTCTGGTATATTACAGACGCCCCGAATGGTTCGGTTTGGAATCCCGAGCCTGAAAACGAAAACCGCATTTTTAACTACAGACTGACGTATGCAAAAGCGTCTATGATGGTTCACCTGATTCGTTACATTATCAATGATGATGAATTATTCTTCCAATCTTTAAAAAATTATTTATCGGACCCTCAGTTTAGTTACGGATATGCCACCACTCCAGGATTCAAAGCAAGTCTGGAAGCATCAACCGGAATGAACTGGGATAATTATTTTGCCGACTGGATTTACGGGGAAGGACATCCTATTTTTAATATCGCCGTAAATAAACATGGAGGAAGCAACAACGTAACCGTTACGTTTAACCAAACACAATCCCATACTTCGGTACAATTTTTTGAAACGCCGTTTGAGATAGAATTTCGCGGAACCGGTGGCCAAACAGCAATTCGAAGATTTAATCTGACTCAAAACGGTCAATCTTTCGAGGTGGCTGATCTACCGTTTGCTGTTACAAATTATATTGCCAATCCGAAATTTGATGTGGTTTGTCGGATCGGAAGCACTACTTTGGGCAACCAGGAAATTATTTCTGAAAATTCAACTAAAGCAGTGATTTATCCTAATCCTGCAAAAGAGTCTTTTACGGTTGAAAACAAAGAAACAATAGATGAAATCAAGGTGTTTGATGTTTCGGGTAAATTGATTTATCAATCATCAGATATGAATCAATCCAAAATCCAAATCGATTCTAAAAGCTGGATAACCGGAACATATATGGTTCAAATCAAGTCCGGTGAAAGGACACAGCTGATGAAGGTTTTAGTGAAATAATTTAATTGATTATTAAAAATATAAAGCCTGCCAGAAATTATTTTTGACAGGCTTTTTTGTTTATCTATGCTCAGTTTTCAAGGTTTATTTTGAACGTTATAATTTTTATTTTTTATTTTTGAATTCAGCTAATGATTCATACGGTAGAAAATATCAAACCTCATCCGCTGCTTCGAAGGTATATTGTGGATTATACTATCAGAAAAATAAATTTTGAAGAAGGAGAAATGCTTTCTAAGATCATGCCCCAGCGAACAATAAATTCTTTAGAATTTTTTCTCTCTGCTCCGCACAAAAAATTCGATTACCAAACCGGACAAGAATTAGACTTCAAAAGATCGACTGCAAGAGGACTCAGAACATATACAAAATATAAAATTCAGTTTGAGAGCGACTTTACTTCATTGACGGTTAAATTTACCAAAACCGGTATGTATTCTCTTTTAGGTATTCCTATGAAATATTTTACCAATGAAGATTTGGGATTAGAAGAATTAAATATATTCCGTACCGATGAAATTTTGGAAAAATTAATGGATGCTGGTAATGATAATCAATATGTGCCTATCCTGGAAAAATATTTGTTGCAGCTATTGAAACAAAATAAACATCATTCCCGGTTGTCGGGACTGCATATTTCTTCAAATCAATTTACAAATGACCATGAATTGCAAGTTCACGAAATTGCAAGGAAAAATAATCTCTCCATTCGCCAGATCGAAAGAATTTTCCTGGAAGAAATAGGGATTTCTTTAA
>CAZKOC010000116.1:0-6758 GCA_964554275.1 uncultured Weeksellaceae bacterium | reverse complement strand
TCATAATTTAAGTTCTAAAAAAATTAAAACTAAAAAATTATGTTAAAATATACAAGAGAAACTAGAAAAAATTCATTAAATATTAAACCGAAGGGTAATTAATCCTTAATATCTTCTACATCATCGGGAGATTCGTCTTGTTTTACGAAGAGACGGATGACACGAACAGCTTCATTTATATAAGCCTTTCCTGATTTTTTATAATCGAATTTGGTAGCCAGTCGGGTTTTATCACCGCTCAGTGAATTGAGTACGTCTCCTTTTTGGTTCATCCTGTCCACAAGATCATACATGATGTCGAAACCTATTTGCTGGTATTCGTTAGGCGTTACACAATAAACATCCATGAATTTGTTAAGTGTATTTCTTTCTCCGGCGCCATAGATGTTAACCAGTCTTACCGTACCGAATGTAAACCCGATATTTTTAAGTGCTGCGATATTCTTCTGGTTTTTATCATTATAAATGTCGTAAGCCGAAACATATTTGATTCCGTAAGCGGCTAAATTCTCAGCGTTTAACGTTTTCAATTTTTCTACATAGGCATTACCCAGATTATTGTTATCCGATACCAAAATGGTAATGATCGGAGTAAAATATTCCTGTTTTACCGTGGTTCCGTCACTTAATTTTTCATCTACCGTCTGTGATTTTTGTTCAAGTTTGTTGGCATCCTGAATGATTGTAATTACCGGATTTGACAATAATTTCTTCAATTGATCGGAAACATAACTGGCAAGCTCTTCGTTTTTACTGTCTGTCAATATTTGAATGGTTTCACCTTTGTAATTGGCTTTAACTTCTTCCAATACCTTGTCAGCAATAGCCTGGTCGCTTGGGGTAGCGATGATTACATTTTCCACGCCCAATAAATCTTCTGAATTGCTAAGCGGTGAAACAATGGGAATCCCGGAGCCTTCCATCATAGTTGCAAAAGATTTGAAGTTCGTTGCAAATAAAGGGCCCACTACGGCATCGAATCTGGAGAAATCGGTAGAAGCTATCAACCCTTCTATGGTAGCGGCTTTGTTTTCGGAATCCATTACTTTCAGATTGATTTTTTTGCCTTGCCCTGCAAGTGAATCCAGTGCCATTCTGGCTCCGATCAATATATCTGTAGAAATGTTTTTTTCCTGCGCATTTCCTCCTTTGAGATGGAAAGGAAGAATCAGGCCGATGTTGATTTCATTGTCATCAATCCTTTTGATTTTACCGGGAGCCTTTATGATATTTGCTCCGTCCTGTAATGGGATTTTGAGCACCATTCCGGTTTTCAGCCCGTTTTGTAATTCCGGGTTGTACTTCATCAAATCCGCGAAAGAAACTTTGTACAGTTTTGTGATGGAATAAACGGTTTCTCCCTGTTTTACGGTATGTTCTATGAAACCGTCCTGAATTACGGCTTTGGATGCTCCTTTTTTAGGAATATTTATAAATGATCCGACTCTTACTCCTTCTGTTTGCAGCGCCGGGTTGGCTATGTAAAGTTCATCTTCGGTAACATTAAACAGTTTTGAAAGAGAATATATGGTTTCTCCTCTCTGAATCAGGTGCATGCCTTCGGGGACAACAGGCGCTTCAGCCGGTTCATTTTCTTTTTTCTTAGGAATTCTGATGATATCACCGGCTTTCAATCCCTGATTTAACTGAGGGTTGAGACTTTTTAACGCTTCTTCCGAAATTCCATATTCTTTTGTCAGCGAGTAAATGGTCTGCTTGGGTTTTACCTCATAGTAGATAAAATTATCATCTTCTTTAGGGATGAATACTTCTTCCGGTTCCGTAACTTTTGGGATTATTTGTCCGTCACTTTCGTCTTTTGCACCGGGAATTACTAAAACATCACCAATCTGTAAGTCTCTCTGATTTAAAAAAGGATTCGCCCTTTTGAGCTCATCTTGCTTTATGCCATATTGTTTAGAGATTCCGTAAACTGTTTCCTTTGGTTGTACGGTATGTGTTTTTTGCTGTGCAAAAAGAGTGAACCCAATCAGGAAAAATACAGTTGCCAAAAGGTAATACTTCATCTTATTCAAAATTTAAAAACAAAAATACAATTCTTTCTGTTAAGGTAATGTTTTTATGATAAAACGGAATTCATAAGGATGTATTTCATCATAAACCTCTTTTATGAAGCCTTTACCATATTCGAGCCAAAAATCAGAAAAGTTAGTAATCCGCTCCTGTAAATTTCCTTTTGGGAAAAGCTCATTGTAGATATTCTCAATCCTTTCTACACGTTCCGAATGTTTTTTCTTTTCCGCTTGTGTGAGCCTTTGCTTCATTTTTTCCAGGCCCTTGAGCTGTTTTACTTTTTGGGCATTGACCATATTGGAAAATGTAATATCGGTTTGCGCCGATTTTTCGGATAATTCGTCAAATATTTTTTGAATCTGGATTTCGTAGGCGTCAAAATCTATTTTCAAATCTGTATGAAGCATTACATTTTCCGAAACCAATTCGTAAAGCGGTTTGAACAAATCTTTATAATCAATTTCGAGTTTTTCGAGTTTTGATTTTTGTTTCTGATTCAAGATCAAGACAGAATTCCTTACAATCAATAAAGGAAAAAGTACATTTTGAGAGTCGAAATAATTTTTCAATTGCAGCCAGTAAGCAATTTCCCCGCTTCCGCCAATGTAGGCAATATTGGGCAAAATGGTTTCCTGATAAAATGGGCGAAGCAAAGCATTCGGGCTGAATTTTTCAGGATGGGAATTCAGTTCTTCTATTATTTCATTTTGATCGAATTGATAAGGAGAATCCAAAACGGAATAAATCTCGTTTTCGTAAACAATCCGTTCACGAATGCCACCATTTCCCAGGTAAAATAAATTGATCTCGCGAGGATTTACCTGGATGGAATATCCATTTTCAATCAATTTTTCATTTGATTCCGAAATCTTTTTGTAAGCGGTATTTTGAGTTAATTCTTCTTCAAATGCAGGAATCATCAGTTTTTTTAATTCCTTATCGTCACCATCTATCATCAACAATCCATATTCACCTAATAAAGAATGAACAAGCTTTCGGGTAGCTTCCGACAAAGTTTTTGAGTTAAGGTAAGCATCCTGAATCAGCTCTTTTAAATTTTGCGCGTTTTGAATTTCGGGTAGCTGCCGGGAAAAGGCGTTGAATGTTTCTTCAATTCCTTCGGGATTTAACTTTCCTACGGCACCGGAAGCGTTTTTATCCCAGATGAACTTTTTATTTTTATGGTAAAAGTGGTTGATTTCGGCAAAGTCATGGTCTTCAGTTGCCATCCAGAATACGGGGACAAAATTGTATTCCGGATGATCCATATTCATTTTTTCACAACACCTGATAGTTTGCAGTATTTTGTAGAAAAAATAAAGCGGACCGGTTAACAGATTGAGCTGATGCCCGGTTGTAACCGTAACTGTATTTGATAATCTGAATTTTCCGAGGTTCTGAATCTGTTTTTCACATAAATCCAAACCTTTCATTTGTTCACTCAAAACTTTATGAACGGTCTCTCTGTGTTTGTATTCGATTAACTTTTTTTTCGCCTGATCTCTGAAATTTCCCTCATTTGGGAATCCTGAATAAAATTGTTTTACAGAGCCTTTCTGAAGAAGATAGTCTTTAATCAACGGGGAAAAATTTCCGTATTGCTCTGCATTTAAAAATGTATTGTTTGGTAAATCCAATGACAGCGAATTAAAAATAAATGAGAACAAATTTACAAATACAAGACCAAATTAAATGATTAAATTGATAAAGTTTACTTCTCTGTATTGTGCAGTAAATTGATTCTAATTAACTTAGTGCATTATAAATCTTTAAAATCAAAGAAATGGGATTAGGTTCATTTTTCAAAAACTTGTTTGGAAGCGCAAAAGAGACGGCTTCCGAGGCAAAGGATAAAGCCGTGGATACGGGCGAGCACATTGCTGAAAATGTCAAAGAATTTGGGCATAAAGCAGGAGAAACAATAGAAAAGGCCGTAGAATCGGGAAAAGAGGCGCTTTCCAAAGCGGCTGAAAAAGCAGAGGAAGTGGCCAAAGACGCCTGGGAAGAAACAAAAGAGGTCGCCGAAAATGTTTCAGATAAGGCAAAGGATGTTTGGGAAGATACAAAGTCTGCCGGGCAGGATGTTGCCGATAAGGCCAAGGACTTAGGAGAAAAAGTCGAAAATAAAATTTCTGAAACGATTTCAAAAAGCGAAGAAGAGGCTGATATAATTACAGATAAAGCCGAAGAGATTAAAAAAGACATCGAAGAAGATTTGAATGATTAGATAAAATCATCATAAAGTCAAAAATCATAACTAAACTAAACTAAATTTAACATTGCAACAGATAGTCTCTTATAAGACTAAGCTGCTTAAACCTTTTGTGACCTTTCTTTTTTTACTTACTTTTTTACTAAATGTAAAGGGACAGGCAGTTGATTACAAATCTGTCGCAGGGAAGACTTATGGTGAAAGACAGCTTTTTTTATTCAATAATTTTTACGGCAACCAGAAATTACGGGCAGATTCCACACGATACTTCCAGGAGGTTGCAAAACTTTCCAAAGTAGCGAACCAAACCCATGATGAAGAATTGATGTTCGAAGCGGATTTTCTGAAATACAATTTTCTTTCATCCAGGAATTACGCTAACTATCTGCCGGAAATTAAGGCGTTATTGAAAAAAGTAGACAACAAGGAGATAACGCAATTACAAGCGAGAGTAAGACAGGCAATAGGATTACACTATTATTATGAAAAGAATAATTTTGGAGAAGCATATATTTACCTTACCGATTCTTATGATTACATCAAAGAACTTTCTCTGAAAGAACTGCCCGACAAACAAGAGCTTTTGTACAATATCGGCTTCTTGAATTACAATATAGGTTATGAATTCAAGGCCTTAAAATACCTCGAAGAAGCTGAAGTTTTGGAAAATAAATACTATCTGAACCTTGATTGTAACATCATCAACACCAAAGGTTTAATTTACGAGCATAGTGGTGATCTGGATAAGGCATTGTTAAATTTCAGTCAGGTCCTTGAAATTTCCAAAGAGATAAAAAATGATATTTGGGTCAGAGTTGCCAAGAATAACATTGCACAGGTTTTGCTGAATCAAAAAAAATATGATGAAACACTGACCTTTTTAAATGGATATCCTAACCTCAAATATAGCCAATCAGAAGAAACAGGTGTTGTAGAAACAAGACGTTTGGTGTTGCTTGCAAAAACATATGTAGCACAAAACAGATGGGAAGAGCTTTCCAAAATAACAGAACAGCTGAGGCGTTTGAACCAGACAATAGATATTCCTCTCCGAGTCAAAAGAAACATATACAGCCTGCTTTCTATTGACCAAAAGCAAAAAGGAAATTTTGAGCTGGCCTATTTTTACAATGATACCGCAATGGTATTAAATAATAAGTATTATAAACTCAAAAGTGATGAAGGCCTGAGACAAGCGTTGGAAAAAGAAAGAATAGAGGCTTTGTTGAAAGAGCAAATAAAAACGGAACACCAGAAAAAAATTACCGCGATTACACGAATTTCATTGCTGATTATCCTGGGATTGATTATCGCATTGTCTTTGGTTCTGTTTAAAAGACAAAAGGAAATTTATAAAAAGAGAAGGCAGGAAGTAGAGTCTGAATTAGAAGATTCCAAAGAAAAACTTACGGAATTGTTGAACGATTTAAAATTTAAAAATAAAGAAGTAGAAGCTTATGAAAATGAACTGGAGCAGCTTTATCAAAATTTCAATAAGGATGATTTCCAAATCAACGAAAAGCAAAAAACTTTAGAAATTCTCCTGTCCAAACCAATCATGACCGATAGCAAATGGGTTGTTTTTAAACGGGCTTTTGACAGAATTTATACAGATTATTACCTGAAGCTAAATAACACCATACCCACCATTTCTCCAGCGGAAGTGCGTTACATGTACCTGCGGAAACTCAACCTTACTCCTAAAGAAATTGCCTTTGTTTTAGGTATATCTCAGGCTTCCATCCGCCAGTATAAACACAGAATCCGTAATAAAATCCATTTGGATTCAGCACAAAATTTGGATGAATTTCTCGATAATATATAAAAAACTGCGACCTTCTTTCCAAAGTCGAGTCAATTATGAATGAAATTCAATAATTGTAATACATTGATTTGATGATAATTGTATTTTCAATTATGATTTGTAACGGTTTTGTAACGAATGTTATATGGTCTTTGTCATTAAAAATAACGTGGTTTGTATTAGGAAAAAACTGCTAGATTAAGATATTGTGAAAACTAAATATAAAATTATAAGTTTTATTGGCTTATTGCTGCTTTTGATTAGTTCCAAATTATTGGCAGGAAATTTCGACGAAATACTTTCAGAAGACTCATATTCTATTTTGCTTATTTTATTTTTGATCATGGATATTCTTTTAGGTTGCATTTTACTTTTCGGAAAAATTAAATGGACAAGAAAAAAACATAGAAATTATGATTATTTAAAATCTCACTACCTGTGAATTTTTCCATAAAAAAAGAGCAACCCATATAGGTTGCTCTTTTTTTATGGTTTTAGTTTGAATTAATATCCAAATAATTCTTCCAGAGAAAGCTCCTCTATTTTACCTAAATTTTGAACTGCTTCCCAATCCAGATTTTCTTTTTTACCAATTAGTCCGACATTAAATTGTTTTCCTTTGATGTGCTGGGTGAAGAAATTTTCCAAATCACTTATCGTCATATTCTGCGTCTGAGCATAAATGTCTTTGTTGATGTCATAATTGAT
>CAZKOC010000115.1:0-6819 GCA_964554275.1 uncultured Weeksellaceae bacterium | reverse complement strand
CGGTTAATAATAATTTGTTCATAGTTCTTCAAAATTAATTAGCACTAAATTAAGGCTTTTTAATTACAAATCAAAATTGAAAAAATATATTAATTTGAACCTATTCATAAGCATTGAAAGCACTTTTGATGTGGTTGATTTTCCAGGTGGGATCAAATTTCACAAGTGAAATAATGTCAAAGCGGGTTTCGAGTAAAATATTGTTTTTTGTAATGAATTCATTGGCGGCGCTGATGAGTAATTTTTGTTTTGTCTTTTTGACAGCTTCTTCCGGATTTTTCATTGCATTTGAAGTAAGTGCTTTTACTTCAATGATGACCAATTCCTGAGCAGATGAGTCAATGGCAATAATGTCAATTTCGGCCTTTCCGAATCGCCAGTTTTTTTCTAAAATCTCATATTGATTTTTAACCAAATAATCAGCAGCGAAGTTTTCTGCTTCTTTCCCAAAGTCGTTATGTATTGCCATAACTTATTGAGTGCCAAATAATCTGTCTCCGGCATCGCCCAGCCCGGGAACAATATAGCCGTTTTCATTTAACCTTTCATCCATTGCAGCTAAATAAATGGATACGTCAGGGTGATGCTTGTGTAGGAATTCCACCCCTTCGGGGCAGCCTACCAAACAGGCAAGCCGAATAGATTTCACATTATGTTCTTTCAGGATTTCGATTGCTTTTACGGCAGAACCACCGGTTGCCAACATCGGATCAAGGACAATTACATTTCGGTTTTCCATTACCAAAGGTAATTTGCAGAGATATTCGACCGGTTGTAAAGTATCATGATCTCGATAAACGCCGATGTGTCCGGTTTTTGCGTTTGGGATGAGATTTTGAATTCCTTCTACCATACCAAGCCCTGCTCGAAGGATTGGGACTAAAACCAAATCATCTCCTTTTATCTGGTAACCGGTTGTTTTCTGAACAGGAGTTTCGATTTCGATTTCTTCCACTTCCAAATCGCGCGTAATTTCGTAGCACATCAATGAGGAAATTTCACTGACCAACTCCTTGAACATCTTGGTAGCAGTTTCCTTTCTGCGAATCTGGGTGATTTTTGCTTTGATGAGCGGGTGTTCTATGATGTGTAGATTTTTCATTTTTAGAATTCAGAAGTTAAAATTACAGAATTTTTATTGACATTTAATAATACTTCCATTCCGAAAATCAAAGCCCGGTTATCTCCCGTATGGCCGGCAGGAAACTCATAAGCGATTGGGATTTCAAATTCCGTCATTATTTTTTGAATTACCTGATAAGTATTTTCATCATAAAATGAGTTAAAATCAGGATTTTCTGCTTCTACGTCCATTCTAGTAAAGCTGCCTGCAATCAGGCCTCTGATCCTGTCAAGTAATCCATTGCGTTTCAGATTGGTCATCATTCGGTCGATGTGGTACCAGTTTTCATTCCAGTCTTCGATGAAAAGAATCAAATCATTTCCTTTTATGAATGAACTGCTCCCCGCCAAACTGCAGATTAAAGATAAGTTTCCGCCGACTAATTTTCCCTTTGCTTTTCCCTTTTTGTTGAATGAATGAGAAGGAATTTCATAATTTAATTTTTCTCCGAAAAGTATCTTTTTGAAAGTGAAGAAAGTTTCGTCTTTGTATGCTGTATTAAGCCTCTTAGCTGTGATTCCATGAATGGATTCAACATCAAAGTTATTGATATGATTGTGAATTGCCGTGATGTCTGAGTACCCGATAATCCATTTAGGGTTCTGTAAAAATTTATTCCAGTTTAAATTTTCAATGATTTTCACCGCGCCATATCCGCCCCGTGCGCACCAGATTGCCTTTATCTCATCATTGTCGAGTGCCTTCTGAAAGTCCGACGCGCGTTGTTTGTCAGTTCCGGCATAATGATAGCCATTATAGTAATCCTCAAATAAATTCTCACCTAAAACAGGAATCAGCCCCCAGGTTTTTATCAGTTTCAGGCCGTCTTCGATTTCCTCCGGAAAAACTCTTCCGGACGGCGCGACGATGGCAATCTTATCATTTGGTTTCAGGAATTCGGGTTTCAAATGGAACAATTTCAAGCGAAATTATAAAAATAGATTGAATTTCAGGGAGATTTCAAAATTCTTACATTTGTTTAAATTCATTTAGAATTGAAAAAAGAAGATATAAAAGAATTAGCGGAAGGTATAAAATCAGGAAATCGTGTTTCGCTGAGCCGGGCTATAACTTTGGCTGAAAGCTCGTTGGAAGAACATCAAAGATTAGCGCATCAGCTGATTCAGGAAATAATTTCACTTACAGGAAATTCGATGCGGATCGCAATTACAGGCGTTCCCGGTGTAGGTAAAAGTACGTTTATCGAATCTTTTGGGAAATTGTTAACCAACGAAGGGCATAAGGTGGCTGTTTTGGCAATTGATCCGAGCAGTTCACTTTCCGGCGGGAGCATTTTGGGCGATAAAACCCGTATGGAAGAATTGGCAAGAAATCCGAATGCCTATATTCGTCCTTCCGCGGCAGGCGGCCATCTGGGCGGAATTGCTTCGAGGACTTACGAGGTGATGCTGCTTTGTGAAGCCGCGGGTTTTGATGTGATTTTAATTGAAACAGTGGGAGTAGGGCAGTCTGAGACACTGGTAAATGATATAACCGATATTTTCGTTTTCCTTCAAATTCCCGGAGCCGGAGATGAATTACAAGGGATCAAGCGGGGAATTATGGAAATGACAGATTTAATTTTTGTTAATAAAATAGATGATTTCGGGATCGACAAATCCAAGGATGTAAAGGTGACATTGGCAAGATCTTTGCAATTTCTACCTCAAAAGCAGTCAGGTTGGAAACGGAAAGTCTTACTTGGTTCCGGTCTTACTTCAAAAGGGTTGACAGAAGTTTGGGAATCAATTCAGGATTATTTCAAAACCATTAAAACGAACAATTACTTTGCTGAAAACAGGAAAAGGCAGGATGAGCTGAGGGTTTTGGAATACATTAAGGAACAGGTTTCCAACAGAGTGAAGAATTTGTACAAAGGAAATTCCGGGGCAGATAATCTTGGGTTAAAAAACCCTTATCTGATTGCTGAAGAGTGGGTAAATGAAAATGTAAAGAAGAATTAATCTAAAATTCTTTTTGCGTATAGATATCTTTTTGACCAATACGTGTCACTTAAAGGTGTAACGGTGACTCCTTGGGAGGTAGATGCGTGAATGAATTCGATTTCGCCATCTTCTCTGATTGAATGTACAATCCCAACATGGGAAACCCTTCCTCTGCCGCTTGTAGAAAAGAAAACCAAATCACCGGCACGGAGATCATCTTTTGAGATCTCGGTTCCTTCTTTTGCCTGGGCAGAAGATACTCGTGGAAGTTGATAGTCAAAAATCTCAAAAACTCTTTGTACAAAAGCAGAGCAGTCGATTCCGCTGCGGGTGGTGCCACCGAATCTGTATGGAGTTCCTAAATATGTTTCGGCTTCGGAAAGAATTTTTGAAACAAAAGAGCTCATCGCTAAATCGTGAATTTCATTCAGTTCCTCAATGGCCGTTTTTTCTCTTTCAACTTTTACAGGCTTTACTTCTTCAGCTTTTCTCTCTGCATACAACTGTTTGTTGATGATGGATCCTTGTGTGTAATAAGATCTTTCTAAAGGAACATAGCTGGATTTTGCGGAAGATGTAGAAATCAATGAACTACAGGAAGTAGTAAAGACAGCAAAGATTACTATTATAAGTAAATTGATTCCTTTCATTAATTTTACATGTAGGTTGACACTTAATTTCGCTTTTAGATCAACGCAAATCTAATTGGAATCGTACAGAATCACATCCCCGTCTATTTAATTTTGTGAAAACATTAACGGAGTTAAGAAAACATTAACATTTTTAAATAAAAAAGCTGCCGATTAGAATCGGCAGCTTTCTTGTGCCTAACTTAGGTTAGGGAAGCTAAGCCATGGGATTAGGGATTTAAGTTGATTAGGGTTCCCGTAAATAAAAATTAAATTGGTTAGAAATAATAAGTAAATAGGCTGCGTTAAAATATCTTAATTTAAAATTCTTATTTCTTGGTTGTTTATTTTTTTAATAGGATAAACAATTTTTTCTTTCTCGGTTTTTAATATTAAACATATGTTGTCAATAGCTTCAATGATACCGGTTTCATCTCCTATTTGTATTTTCATTCCGATCTCTAAATTCTTTTTAGTATAAAATCCTAAAATTAACCGGTAAATAATATCACGGGATCCTAGTCCTACAGCCAGTGTGACAGTTATCAAAAGAGCCCCTAATATGAATGATATATTGTTTGAGATAATTTGAGTGTCTACACCGGCTTGATTCAAGGCAGTTATAGAAACAAAAATGAAAATCAGGTAAAAGACAATTCCTCCTATGACTTTAGATCCATTTGTGTCAAATGATCTCAACAGATTTCGAATCAATTTTTTCGCTTGTGAAGCTAAGTAGGTACCAGCTACGAAAATGAGAATTGCGCTGAAAAACTTGGGCAAGTACTCCAATAAATTTCCTACTTGAGCTGAAACCATCGGGAGGTTTAACATGTCGGCACCCACTACAATGAAAATCAGTATAAGCAGGCCTTTAACAATACTTAAAATGATTTTAGAAATATTTACTTCTATATTAGATCCGCGCAATAATTCATTTTCATTGATGATGGAATTTAATTTATGAATCCTGACGACTTTTAGAAGTTTTTTTATTCCTAATGTTGTCAGTTTGTAAACAATCCATGCGGCAATAATAAATGCTAAAGCTTTCAGAATTTCGGGCAAAATGCCTAAAAAATTTTGATAAAGGTTTTCCAGTGATCTTAGGTCGAGTTTCATAATTGACTGAATTAATTATTCTTCTTTTTATTATCTTTTTTTGTTGTGGAGCTAAATAAATCCATTATAGATGAAGGGTATTTTACTGCAACTAAATCTGCCATATCCAGTGATAATTTGATCAGCCTAATATCATTCATAACCTTGTCTCTGAGTAACTCCGGGACTTGTTGGTTTTCTATGATTTGTTTAAAAGGATTTTCCATAATCATAAAGTTTTATAAATGTTGATTAGGTTTGATTTTGCACGGCTCAACCGCATTTTTGCAGCGCTTTCTCCCAACTCATAGATACTTGCAATTTCTTTTATGCTGAAATCATCCTGGTATTTCATCAAAAGTAAAGCTTTCTCATCCGGATTAATTTTCTGTAAGGCTGTTGTGAGTTTTTCAGCCTTCATCTGGTGGATTTGCTCATCTGAAACTTCATCCGAAAACTCTTCTTCTACATCTTCATTTAAACTTTTGGTCTTTTTTTGGGTTTTCTGATCTCTATGAATATAATTTACACAGTGATTATATGTAAAAGCATAAATCCAAGTCGAAAATTTTGATTCTCCCTTAAATGTATTCAATTTGACAAAGAGCTTCACGAAAATGTCATGAGTGAGATCCTGGGCCTCTTCTTTTGAGGAAACAAAACTCAGGCATTTATTATATACAACAGAAACATACCGGTCATATAATAGTCCAAACAAATGTGCATCATTTGCCTTAACTATTTTCTCAACAAGCAACTCATCTTCTATTTTTTCTGATGTAAGTTGAAACGTCATTTATTAGTTTTCATTTATTATGACACAAGAAAATTGAAAAGGTCACAATTTATTTTAATTTTTTTGAAAATAAATTTAATTTTGAATTTATATATCTGATATTCAGTATAATATAATTTATCGGGAATTTAAAATTTTATTAAATAAAAATAAAATACAAGTCTTATTGGAGACAATCAGATAGGAAATCTTCACATAAAGGTACACAAAAGCCGAGAGAAATAAACAGAATTTGAATCAGGAAAAAATAGAATTCTGAAGCAAGAAATTTTATCTAACGTCAATTGTTGATTTATAAATTTCTGATTTTTTATTGCTTCAGATTCCTCCTGTGTCGGAATGACATGATTCTGTCGTTGTGAGTACATTGAAGCGGAATGAAGAATCACACTATTCAGAAATTTTTGCAGATTCTTAAATTCACAACAACTCCACGTCATCAAGGAATTTTATAAACAATGGCATTGATGTTCATCCCGGCTCCTACAGAGCCCAGAACGATGTGGTCTCCGGAATTGAACTCATGATTGTGTAATTGTTTTTTTGCAATTAAATCATACATGGTAGGAACTGTGGCAACAGACGAATTTCCAAATTTCTGAACAGTCATAGGAGCCACATTATGAGGTATTTCGCCTATATTGTATAATTTAAACAGACGTTCAATCATGGCATGATCCATTTTTGCATTTGCCTGATGGAGAAGGATTTTTTTTATGTCATCTATGTTTACTCCGGAATTGTCAATTACTCGTTTCATCAAGGCGGGAACTTTCCGCAGTGCATATTCATAAACTTTCCTACCACGCATTTTGATGTTTATTTTGGAACCTTCATATTCCTCTTTCAAAGATTTATCATTGAGCAGATAAGTCATTTCATCCAGGCTGTCTGAAATAGTATCATAGGATATAATTCCTGCTTTTTTATCGGATTCTTTGGCCTCAATCACTACGGCTCCGGCTCCGTCGGCAAAAATCATAGCAGTTCTGTCATGAGGGTCAACAGCTCTTGACAAAGTGTCGGCACCTATAACCAAAGCTTTTTTCGCAGTCCCGGACTGGAACAGATGGTGAACTAAAATCAACCCCTCAATCCAACCTGGACAGCCAAACAACATATCGTAAGGCCTGCAGTGGTTGTTTTTTATGCCTAATTTATGTTTTACTCGTGTTGCGACAGACGGCATATTGTCCACCTGACGGTAAACAGGGTCTATATCTC
>CAZKOC010000114.1:0-6851 GCA_964554275.1 uncultured Weeksellaceae bacterium | reverse complement strand
CATTGCCTATAGAAGATACTTTCTACATTATTTAACATTTGAAGACAAAAGTAGAAGTATGGAAATCATTGATGATTCGAAGTTGGTCGATGCTTACGTTCTAGGTAACGAATCAGCATTAGCCGAATTAATTGATAGGCACAAAAATAAAGTTTACGGCTTTATTTTCTCCAAGGTTTTAGATAAGAACATAGCAGAAGACATCTTTCAGGATACTTTCGTCAAAGTCATACTGACCTTAAAGGAAGGTAAATACAACGAAGAAGGCAAGTTTTTGCCTTGGGTTATGCGCATTGCACACAATCTGAGTATCGATTATTTCAGGTCACGCAGAAGAATGCCAGTTATTGGTGAAACTTTCGTAGATGAGGATTTCAGTATTTTCGATTTCCTTGCAGATCCGGAAGATTGCTCAGAAACTAAAATTATCAAAGACCAGATCGATAAGGAACTGCATCTTATTATTGACTATTTACCGGAAGATCAGCAAGAGGTTTTGAAGCTTAGGATTTTTAAAGGATTGAGTTTCAAAGAAATTGCTGAGGAAACTGACGTAAGTATTAACACTGCTTTAGGGAGGATGCGTTATGCTTTAATTAACTTAAGAAAAGTCATAGAAGATAAGAATCTTTCGTTAACTATGGTCTGATAAATAATAATTATTAACAATTTACAATATAATTTTGAGTTGTGCGTTTTTTAATATATGAACTCAAAATTGTTGTCTATGAAGCAAAATTACTTTTTTATTGGTGAAAAGCTTTCACCTAAGGATTCAACAGTCCGCAATATTTTAAATTTTTCAAAAACATTATCAGTTATTAGAAGTGGTATCTTGAAGAAAAACATAGTCTGCTTCAAGAATTAAAAAAAGAGGGAAGTTCAAGCAAAATGAACTTCCCTCTTTTGTTTTTAATATCTTCTTAGTTATTATTGCCTAATTTATTTTTCAGATTATCATCCAACGCTTGTAAAAAATCCTGAGTATTCAGATAATTTTCTCGTGAAACACTTTCACCAAATACAAGGATAGCAAGATCTTTTGTCATTTTACCACTCTCAACCGTTTCTATACAAACCTGCTCCAAAGTTTCAGCAAAATAAATCAATTCCTGATTGCTATCTAATTTACCTCTGTGAGCCAAACCTCTGGTCCATGCAAAAATAGAAGCGATCGGATTGGTTGAAGTTTCTCTGCCTTGTTGGTGCTGACGGTAGTGACGTGTTACGGTTCCGTGTGCCGCCTCCGCTTCAACCGTTTTCCCGTCCGGTGTTACCAATACAGAAGTCATCAATCCTAAGGAGCCAAATCCTTGCGCTACGGTATCTGACTGTACATCTCCGTCATAATTCTTACAAGCCCAAACAAAACCTCCGTTCCATTTCATTGCAGAAGCTACCATGTCATCAATCAATCGATGCTCGTAAGTAATTCCTAATTCTTCAAATTGCGCTTTATAATTCTGTTCGTAAACTTCTTGGAAAATGTCTTTGAATCTCCCGTCATAAGCTTTTAAAATTGTATTCTTAGTTGAGAGATATAATGGCCATTTTTTCGTCAAAGCCATCTGGAATGACGAATGAGCAAATCCATAGATGGATTCATCCGTATTATACATTGACATGGCTACACCATCTCCTTTGAAATCATAAACTTCCCATGTTTGTGCTTCTCCTCCATCTTCGGGAATGAAGCTCATCGTCAGCTTTCCTTTCCCTTTGATAACCGTATCGGTAGCTTTATATTGATCTCCGAAGGCATGACGGCCGATAACGATCGGTTTCGTCCAGCCTTGTACATAACGCGGCACATTTTTCATAATGATAGGTTCACGAAAAACGGTTCCACCTACAATGTTACGGATGGTTCCATTTGGAGATTTCCACATTTTCTTCAAACCGAATTCTTTTACACGTTCTTCATCGGGTGTTATAGTAGCGCATTTGATCCCTACGTTGTATTTTTTGATGGCCTCTGCCGCATCTATGGTAACCTGGTCGTTCGTCGCATCGCGATTCTCCATACCCAAATCATAATATTTGATGTCTATATCAAGATAAGGAAGTATAAGTTTATCTTTGATGAATTGCCAAATAATACGTGTCATTTCGTCTCCGTCCAAATCTACAACGGGGTTTACTACTTTAATTTTTTCCATCATGTAAAATTGTATTCAATTAATTTGATAATTTGTAAAGTCAACAAAAATAACAAATTAGTTGAGTTGAAAAAAATCCTTTGGACTGATAATTGGCAGATTTTACATTTTATAATTGTTTGGTATTATTGCAATCATTATTTGGAAACAAAAAAGGTAGTAATTATTTTTATCAAAATTTAAAATCATGAAATACTTTAAAATCCTATTTATAGTCATTACAACATTCTTTTTTACCTATTCGGCCGAAGCGCAATTGAGTGAAAATTTTCTGACGCAATTCAAAGCACTTTTGGAAGCTGAGGTTAAAGACATTCAAGGTGAACTTATAAGTTCCGATTTTGATAAGGAATTGGGAGATATCTGGTATTATGAAAGTAAAAAATCCCTCGATGGGTTTTGGGATGGAGAGTTAGAAGTCGGACGCGATTGGGCCGGAAGTTACGCACTCCTCATAACAGGCACTGGTTCCGATCCTAAAAATGTGAAATTATTTGAAGAAATACGTAAAGAAGTTCAAAAGCTTAAAAAGGATGGCTATACCCTAAAAGATGAAAAGACAAACCCTGAAGTCATTAAAAAATCTTACCATCTAAAGTGCATAGAAATATATGATAAAGAAGATTTAAAGGCGGAAATCACAATGTCAGATGATAATAGCATCTATATGGAAATAGAAATTGAAACCATTTGGAATAATTAGTAATTGTTAAATCCTTTTTGTAACTGTCGCTACGTTCTTCCCTATCAAGCCGGCATAAGCAAAATAAGTTTTCGGCAAAATAAACATGATGACAAGTTTTTTTAAACGTGGTAAAAACCTTAAATTTGTACGCCAATTCCCAATTAAGAGGTAGTTATAATGGAGAAATTTTCATTCTTAAACGCTATACATTCCGAATACATCAGCGACTTGTACGAACAGTACAAACAATACCCTGACAGCATAGAGCCCAGCTGGAAAGCATTTTTCCAGGGGTTTGACTTCGGTAATACATCTTACGACGGCCATTCGCTTACAGGCGGAGAAGCCCATGTTGCTGCCGCTCAGATACCTGAAAATGTACAAAAAGAATTCAAAGTCATCAATCTGATTGATGGTTACAGGACACGTGGACATCTCTTCACCAAAACCAATCCTGTCCGGGAAAGAAGACAACATGCGCCTTCACTTGATCTGAAAAATTTCGGATTGTCTGAAAGCGACTTGGATTTGACTTTTGATGCCGGTAAAATTTTAGGCTTAGGTTCTGATTCTACATTAAGAAAAATTATAGAGCACCTTGAAAGAATTTATTGCGATTCGATTGGTGTCGAATATATGTACATCCGCGACCCGGAGAAAAGAGAGTGGATTCAAAACTGGCTGAATTCAAATTGGAATCATCCACAATTGAGTGTCGAAGAAAAAGAACGGATTTTATTGAAATTAAATGAAGCCGTTGCCTTTGAAAATTTTCTTCATACAAAATTCGTAGGGCAAAAACGCTTTTCACTCGAAGGAAATGAAACTTTGATTCCCGCTTTAGATGCTGTAATTAACCGGGCTTCTGACGCCGGGGTGGAGGAATTCATCATCGGGATGGCTCACCGCGGCCGGTTAAATGTTTTGGCAAATGTTTTCAAAAAATCCTATTCACAAATATTCAGCGAATTCGAAGGAAAAGAATTTGTAGAAGATATTTTTGCCGGTGATGTTAAATACCATTTAGGCTCTTCTACTGAAGTGGAATCCCACTCAGGAAAAAAAGTAAGGATCAACCTCGCCCCCAACCCATCTCACCTGGAAACCGTAGACGCAATTGTAGAAGGTATTGCAAGAGCAAAAGCAGACAATGATTACGCAGGTGATTATAGCAAAGTATTCCCAATTTTGATCCATGGAGATGCTGCTGTCGCAGGACAAGGAATTGTTTATGAGGTGGTTCAGATGATGAATCTTGACGGATACAAAACAGGTGGCACGATTCACATTGTTGTAAATAATCAGATCGGATTTACTACAAATTACCTGGACGGGCGCTCCAGTACCTATTGTACAGATGTCGCAAAAACTACATTATCACCCGTATTACATGTAAATGCTGACGATGCAGAAGCAGTTGTACATGCATTACATTTTGCTGCCGACTACCGTATGCGTTATGGAAAAGACGTTTTCATTGATTTATTGGGATACAGAAAATATGGACACAATGAAGGTGATGAACCAAGATTTACGCAACCCAAGCTATACAGCGTTATTGCCAAACATCCGAATCCAAGAGAGATTTATAAACAACATTTAATTAAAGAAGGGGTAATTGGCGACGATATTTTAGCGCAAAAAGAAAAAGAGTTCAAACAATTACTGGACGAAAATTTCGATGCGTCCAAAGAAATTGAGAAAAATACACTTGACCCCTTTATGCCTCAAAAATGGGAGGGATTTAAAATCGCAAATGAAGCAGAGGTGCTGAAGCCTGTTGATACAAAATATCCGAAAGAGAAATTAGAGCAAATCACAAAAACACTTACAACCATTCCCGAAGGGAAAAAATTCATTAAAAAAATCCAACGTTTACTGGAACAACGTAAACAGATGGTTGCCGACAATAGGCTCGATTGGGGGATGGCAGAAATGCTGGCTTATGGTTCCATTTTAGAAGAAGGACATGATGTCCGTCTTTCAGGGGAAGATGTGGAAAGAGGAACTTTCTCTCATCGCCACGCTGTCCTTAAAACAGAAGAAACAGAAGAAGAAGTAATCCTTCTCAATCATATTTCAGAAGACCAGGGAGAGTATACGGTATATAATTCTCTCCTTTCCGAGTACGCAGTATTAGGATTTGATTATGGTTATGCCATGGCAACGCCAAACACGCTTACTTTGTGGGAGGCGCAATTCGGTGATTTTGCAAACGGGGCACAAATCGTGATTGACCAGTATATCTCTGCTGCAGAAGATAAATGGAAAATCCAGAACGGATTGGTTATGTTACTGCCGCACGGTTATGAAGGACAAGGTGCCGAGCACTCTTCCGCCCGTATGGAAAGGTTCTTACAGCTTTGCGCGCAAGCCAATATGTTTGCTGCAAACTGTACTACACCCGCGAATTTTTATCATTTGTTGAGAAGACAGATAAAAGCAAATTACCGCAAGCCACTGGTGGTTTTTACGCCTAAAAGCTTACTGCGTCATCCGCTTTGTGTTTCTACTCTGGATGAATTAGCCAATGGTGAATTTCAAACGGTAGTTGATGATGCAAGTGCAGATGCTTCTAAAGTTGAAAAGGTAGTTTTCTGCCAGGGTAAATTCTATTATGACTTGCTCAAAAAGAAACAAGAATTGAATTCTGAAAATGTAGCTTTGATTCGCGTGGAACAATTGTATCCGTTAGACAAAGAAAAAATCAATTCGATTATAGAAAAATATCCCAATAAGAAACAATTGATCTGGGCACAGGAAGAACCTGAAAATATGGGTGCATGGACATATATTTTGAGAAAGCTGAGAGAAATTTCGTTTGAGATAATTTCACCAAGAGAAGCCGCATCGCCTGCTCCAGGCTCGCATCACACATTTGATGTAAGACATAATAACACGATTAATAAAGTTTTTGAATAAATTAGCAACCAAATACTGATATAGACATGGTATTAGAAATGAAAGTTCCTTCACCGGGAGAATCGATCACAGAAGTTGAAATTGCAAGCTGGCTTGTAAAAGACGGTGATTATGTAGAAAAAGATCAGGCGATTGCCGAAGTAGATTCGGATAAAGCCACACTTGAATTGCCTGCGGAAGAAAGCGGAATCATCACTTTGAAAGCTGAAGAAGGTGACACTGTTGCTGTAGGACAGGTTGTTTGTCTGATTGATACTTCTGCGGCAAAGCCGGAAGGTAGTGCTTCTGAAACCAAACCGGAAGAACAACCCAAAGAAGCTCCAAAAGCTGAGGAACCTAAAAAAGAAGAAGCTAAACCTGCCGCTGCGACCTACGCCTCAGGAACTCCTTCGCCTGCCGCTAAGAAAATTCTGGACGAAAAAGGAATTGATGCTGCTCAGGTAAACGGAAGCGGAAAAGACGGACGAATCACCAAAGAAGACGCGGTAAGCGCACAGGTTTCTGCAATGGGAACGCCTACCGGTGGTAACAGAGGTTCTGAAAGAACTAAACTTTCCATGCTTCGCAGAAAAGTTGCTGAAAGACTGGTTGCTGCCAAAAATGAAACGGCTATGTTGACTACGTTCAACGAAGCTACCATGAAACCAATTAACGAATTGAGAAACGAATTCAAAGAAGAATTTAAAAATAAACACGGTGTAGGTTTAGGATTTATGTCTTTCTTCACGAAAGCTGTGGTAAGAGCATTGCAAATGTACCCTGACGTGAATTCTATGATTGACAGAGATTATAAAGTTGCTTACAATTTCTGCGACATTTCAGTGGCGGTTTCGGGGCCGAAAGGTCTGATGGTTCCTGTAATGAGAAATGCTGAAACTTTAAGCTTCAGAGGAATTGAAAATGAAATCAAACGTTTGGCTTTGCGGGCACGTGATGGACAAATTACAGTAGATGAAATGACAGGCGGAACATTCACAATTTCAAATGGTGGTGTTTTCGGTTCAATGTTGAGTACGCCTATCATTAACCCTCCTCAATCGGGTATTTTGGGAATGCACAACATCATTGAACGTCCAATCGCTGTA
>CAZKOC010000113.1:0-6968 GCA_964554275.1 uncultured Weeksellaceae bacterium | reverse complement strand
GGACAGGATCATTCCCGGAATGGACGGAGCTTTGTCAAAAGAATTGACCAAAGTCTTGAAAAAACAGGGAATGAAATTCTTTACCTCTACCAAAGTTACCGAAGTGACCAATAATGGAAATGCCGTAACCGTAAAAGCAGAAGATAAAAAAGGCGAACAATTGACTTTTGAAGGAGATTATGTTTTAGTTTCCGTAGGAAGAAGCCCTTACACAAGCGGATTAGGATTGGAGAATGCCGGAATCGAAACCGACGAGCGCGGCAGGATCAAAACCAATTCTCATTTACAAACCAATGTAGCGAACGTGTATGCGATCGGTGATGTGGTCGCCGGAGCTATGCTGGCACACAAAGCGGAAGAAGAGGGTGTTTTGGTAGCGGAACAGTTATCGGGGCAGAAACCTCATATTGATTATAATTTAATCCCGGGTGTTGTTTATACCTGGCCGGAAGTTGCCGCGGTTGGTAAAACCGAAGAACAATTAAAAGAATCAGGAGCAAAATACAAGGTGGGAAGCTTCCCTTTCCGTGCATTGGGTAGAGCCAGGGCGAGCATGGATTTGGACGGATTTGTGAAAATTCTTGCCGATGAAGCGACTGACGAAGTTTTAGGAATTCATATCATAGGAGCACGGGCTGCCGATTTGGTTGCCGAAGCGGTTGTTGCAATGGAGTACCGGGCTTCGGCCGAAGATATTGCACGAATGAGCCATGCACACCCGACCTTTGCAGAAGCGATGAAAGAAGCCGCACTTGACGCGACCGCAAAACGTTCTATTCATTCTTAGACAGCGAAATCAGATTTCTATAATTATAAAAGTTTTCTCAATTTGAGAAAACTTTTTTTATGGAGTAAATTTCCTTTATGTATTGTGTTCATTTATTTAAAAAAGCTTTTTGAGTTATAAATTTTATATCATACATTTGAAATCAACTAAACTAAGCTATATTGAAGACAATTACCTTTATAGTTCCCATCTACAATGAGGAATCCACAATAGAAATTTTTGTAAATGAATTGGCATTGTTTTTTCGATCCCATGAAATTAATTACGAGCACGATATAGTTTTCGTTAATGATGGGAGCACAGATAAATCTTCTCAAATTTTAGACGATTTACACAAAAAAAACGAAAACATAATTGTTGTGAATTTTTCGAGGAACTTTGGAAAAGAATATGCCATTTTTGCGGGTTTAGAGCATTCAAAAGGAGATTTAATAATACCAATTGATGTTGATCTGCAAGATCCGCTTATAGTAGTCCTTAAGCTGCTGGAAGAGCACGAAAAGGGATACGATGTTGTTTTAGCCAAAAGGAATGACAGGAATAATGATTCATACTTTAAACGGAAAACTGCCGAATCATTTTACAGATTATACAATAAGATTTCCAAAGTAAAATTGGAACCAAATGTTGGGGATTTTAGGTTGATAACCAGAGAAGTAGTAAATAAAATTATTCAATTAAATGAGAATCAGCTATTTATGAAGGGTATTTTTAGCTGGGTTGGATTTGACTATACTATTGTAGAATATAAAAGGGAAAACAGGGTTGCCGGTAAAACAAAATTTAATGGAATCAAACTTTGGAATTTGGCATTGGATGGGATTACATCTTTTTCAACTTTTCCTATAAGAGTTTGGTTGTATTTAGGAGGCTCCATTGCCTTTATTTCTTTTCTTTTAGCTGTAAGAGTAATCATACAAAAACTATTTTATGGAATAGAGATTGACGGATATGCTTCTTTATTTGTGGCGGTAATTTTTATAGGGGGTATTCAATTAATTGGAATTGGCATATTGGGTGAATACATTGGGAGAATTTATATGGAAAGTAAACAAAGGCCAAAATATATAATCAAAAACATACAAAACCATGAGGCAAAGCAAGATAATTAATTTCACTTTATATATGTTTTCGTTTTTAGTGATTGCTCCTGTATTTTTTTTATCATATTTTAATTTCCCGTCAGCCGATGATTTTTCTTATGGTGTGAATCCAGGTAATTTATCATTCTTTGAAATACAGATTGAAAGATATCTGAATTGGACTTCAAGATATTTTGCCACCCTAATTCTGATTCTGTCTCCGATCGCTTTTGGTTCGGTTAAATTTTATGGAATTTATACTATTATTTTTTTGATATTATTCTTTTTTTCTATCAGGAAAATATTAAAATCTTTATATGTAAAAAGTAATTATTCAATCAATTTATTGAGTATGGTCATCGTTTCAATTTTCACATTAATAGTGCCTTCGCTATGTGAAAATTATTATTGGCTGCCGGGAAGTTCTACCTATTTTTTACCCTCGATCATATTTCTTTTTACTTTGTCGGTTTGTATCGACATCTATAACGGGAAACAAACAAAGGGAGTATACTTTCTGCCATTATATGTATTTATTATAGGTGGAACAAGTGAAATAATAGTAGGATACACAGCTATGATGTTAGCCCTGTTTAATTTTTTATATTACTTAAAATTTAAAAAAATATCAAATACACTTTTTTTAAGTTTTGTATTAATTTGTATTGCAACTTTATTTATAATCTTCGCCCCCGGAAATTTAGTAAGAAATGAGATAAGTGTATCCAATTTAAGTTTGACTGATGAAATTACAATGATTTTGAAAAAAATTGTAGTCATTAATTTGAGATATTTATTATACTCCTTTGTGTTTTTTCTGGCTGTCAATAAATTATTTAATATAAAACTGAGAATCCTTCCGCAAATAAAAATAATTTATATAGTAGCTGTCCTAAATGGCGTGCTGTTTTTAGGGGCATTTGTGGCCATTCATAGTTTAGGTTTTCTTTACCCGCCAAGAGTAGAGAATCTTCTAGTATTTATAGGGTGTATAGGTACTTTTTTAATTTCGTATAAAGTACATGAGAAAATTCAAATATCTCCCAAATATTTATTAGCGTTTTCACTTCCCGTAATTATCATTTACTTTTCCATACCTGTAAGTCCTTTTGATGAAAGGAATAATATCAAGTTAATGTATTCGGATATTTTTTCCGGGAAAACAATTAAATTTAAAGAAGAACTCGAAGAGAGGGGAAAATTAATTAAAAACTGTAAAGGACATTGTGAAGTCCCGGTGCTGAAATACCATCCCAGGTCTTTTTATTTTAAAGATATGACTTCAGATCCGGAAAATTACATCAATCATGCTGAAGCCATGTTTTATGGCTTAGAATCAATCAAGGCGGTTGGTTTTCACCAATAATTACACCTATTGTTTTTTAGTTATAATGGTCTTGGGGAGAAAACAATAAAAAACAGACACTAAGATTTATTTTCAAAGTGTCCGTTTTATTTTGTATTAAAGGTCATTCAGATGAACTGCCTGCAACTCTTTTCCAAATAAATAAAATTACTAACGCACCCACAATAGCAGAAATGAAGCCAGTAAATGACCAGTTATCTGCTGAAGGATTATAATCAAAAATTAATGAGCTAACCCATCCGCCTAAAATAGCGCCCCCGATTCCAATTAACATTGTGACAAAAAAACCTCCTGGATCTTTACCCGGCATAATCCATTTAGCCAATGCTCCGGCAATAATCCCAAAAATAGCCCATGAAATCCAATTCATCAGGCCGCCAAAAATAAGTACAGACATTGTTTCCATAAATTTTAAAGATTTTGATTTAAATCAAAGTTACTGATTTTTATCATAAGTCTTAATTTTTTTAACACCTAGTCATCATCTCATAATCTTCCAAATAAGCTTATTTTTGCAAATAATTTTAAACTCAATTATGTCACTCATAAAATCAATATCCGGAATTCGTGGAACCATTGGCGGAAAGATCAATGATAATCTTACTCCTATTGATACGGTAAAATTTGCAGCTGCTTATGGAACCTGGCTGGCTTTGGTTGCTGAGCAAAGTCGAAGCACAGCCGCTGATAAAAAACTAAAGGTTGTAATTGGAAGGGATGCAAGGATTTCAGGGCAGATGGTCAGTCAGCTGGTAAGCTCTACTTTGCAGGGATTGGGAATTGATGTGATTGATTTGGGATTGTCAACTACACCGACAGTGGAGGTAATGGTCACTCATTTGCAGGCTGACGGCGGGATTATCCTCACAGCGAGTCACAATCCGAAACAATGGAATGCTTTGAAATTATTAAATGCCAAAGGCGAATTTGTTTCAGGGGCAGACGGAGCAAAGATTTTGAAAATTGCCGAAAATGATGATTTTAATTTTGCCCAAGTGGATGATTTGGGAAATTATGAAATCTTCGAAGACGGAATTCAAATCCATATTGATAAAATCATGGAGCTGCCGTTGGTAAATGCCCAAGCCATTGCTAAAAAGAAATTTAAAGTAGTAATTGATGCTGTAAACTCAACCGGAGGAATTGCGATTCCGCCGCTTTTGGACAAATTAGGAGTGGAATATGTGAAAATGTATTGTGACCCAACCGGGCATTTTCCCCACAATCCGGAGCCATTAAAGGAACATCTGACGGATATTTCCAAAAAAGTGGTGGAAGAAAAAGCCGATTTTGGAATTGTTGTCGATCCAGATGTTGACCGGTTAGCTATTATTTCCGAAGATGGTGAAATGTTTGGTGAGGAATACACATTGGTTGCAGTAGCGGATTATGTTTTATCCAAAACGCCATCAGCAACGGTTTCTAATTTGTCTTCTTCCCGCGCATTGCGTGATATTGCTCAAAAGCATGGACAAAACTATGCCGCATCAGCAGTTGGAGAAGTAAATGTTGTCGAGAAAATGAAAGAAACAGATGCGAAAATAGGAGGAGAGGGTAACGGTGGAATCATTTATCCGGAATTGCATTACGGCCGTGATTCTTTGGTTGGGATCGCATTGTTTTTGAGCCATTTGGCGGAGCAGGAAAAATCCGTGAAAGAATTGCGAGATTCCTATCCGTCTTATTTTATGGGCAAAAAGAAAATCGAACTGACACCTGAAATTGATGTAGATTCCCTTTTGAAAAGAGTCGAAGAAAAATACCAGTCAGAGGAGATTTCAACCATTGATGGTGTGAAGATTGATTTTGCAGATGAATGGGTTCATTTGAGAAAATCCAATACAGAACCGATCATCAGAATTTATACGGAAGCACCAACACAACATCAGGCAGATAAATTAGGGGATCAATTTATTGAAGTGTTAAGAAATTTAGTTTGATGAAATTTCATTTGGTTGACGAAAACAAACCAGTAATTTATGGTGTGATTAAAATAATAAGCTTATTACCAATATTATTTTTTCCAATCATATTTTTTGGCTCGATTTTTATATTTGATGATCCGACAGCAAATATATATTTTCAGTTTTTATTGTTTTTTGGAATAAATTCATACCCCATTTATTTAATTGGAAATATATATCTGTCTGGCAAACTATATGAAAAATATCGTTTTTGGTCATACATTATTTTGTTTTGGCCGATAGCTATATTTAGTTACATTGTTTGGATATTTTGTAATTAAGATTATTTTTAATTATATTGAATATTGTTTACATTATACTCATTGATGACTTTTCTGCCCCATTATTGTCTTTTGTTCATTTATTGTGCAAAACTGAAATAACTCATAGTGCAAAGCTTTGCGTTTATGCGTAAATTCGTAATATAAATATGGAAGAAGGATTTTTAAATAATGAATTGATTGAACGTTTCGAGCAAATGCTCGATAACAAGCAACAATTGTACTTCGATACGGAGGATTTCTACGAAATCATTGCGTATTATCTGGATGTGGGCGATCTGCCTTACGCCAAAAAGGCAATTGATTATGCGATGAGCATGTATCCGACCAGTACAGAAATCCAGATTAAGAAATTAGAATATCTTTTATCCATCAACCGGTTAAAAGCGGCTGCGGTACTGATTGAAGAATTGAAAGAAGTAGGTGCAAACGATACTGATTTCATCATTTGCATGGCTCGTTTCTGGTCGTTGAAAGAAGTCCCGAAAAAGGCGATTCAGTATTATGAGCAGGCTCTGGAGTTTGGTGATGACTTGGAATATATCTACAACTGTATGGGCAATGAATACCTGAATATGAATGAAATCAGCCTGGCATTGTACAGTTTCAAAAAAGCATTGGAGCTGGATTTGGATGATGACTTCGCCTTCTTTTCATGTATTCAGTGTTTTGAAGAATTACATCTCAACAAAGAATGTGTTGAATTCCTTTTACAATACATTGATTTACGCCCTTATTCAGAAATTGCTTGGTCACAATTGGGGCAGCAATACATGGTTTTGAAGAATTATGAAGAAGCACACCGTGCTTTTGATTATGCAACACTCATTAATCCGAAGGGGATAATGGCTTATACCCAGAAAGCCCTAAGCCTCGAAAAATTAGAGGATTATGCCGGCGCAATTGGTGTTTACGAAGAAACATTGGAGCTTGATGATTCAGCAGCCTATACCTATTTGAAAATTGGCAGCTGTTATATGAAACTGGGAAAGCCGTTCAAGGCGTTGAAAGCATTCCATCAATCTCTCCACGAAGACCCGCAGCTTGACCAAAGCTGGGTAGCGACTTCCGATCTGTATGAAAGTTTAGGGAATTATGAAGAAGCGCTTTATTATCTGAACCGTGCATTGGACTTAGATTCCCTCAATATAGATTACTGGAAACGCAGGGCTTATCTGCATATTCAATTGGTTCGATTCGAAGAATCTACCTTGGATTACTATCGTTTAGTAGAATTGGAGCCCAATAACTTTTATAATTGGCTTGGATTAAGCGAAACGCTGATTACCATCGGAGACTACCAAAAAGCTGTAGAAGCGGTGTACCGTGGATTGAAACACTTTAACCGAGCGGAACTTTATTATCAGTTGAGCAACTGTTATTATTTACTAGGCGAAGATGAAATGGGGAAATCAGCTTTCAAAAAAGCATCCGATATGAATGCATCACTTCAGGTGGAGATGTTTAAAAAATACCCAATTCTGGAAA
>CAZKOC010000112.1:0-6974 GCA_964554275.1 uncultured Weeksellaceae bacterium | reverse complement strand
AATCAGGACATCTTTGAATTATAACTATAATTTCAAACCGAATTATTATCAGCCGTTAAAAAGCTGGAGAGCAGTTCAGGACACAGCGAAATCTGCGAAGTATTTGAAATTCCTCAAAGAATTCAATATAAATCCGCTGCCTGCAAGATTTTCATTCAGAACGGAAATTCACAGGACTTATAGCGAAAGGCAATACAGGGATTTAAACCAGTATTTCGGAGGAAGCTCCTATCTGTTCCCGATTGCGTTTAGTAATAATTTCCTGTTCTCATGGCAGTACAACGTCGGATTTGATCTGACCAAATCTCTGCGTTTGGATTACACATCAGCCACACGTACTTTGAACGACGGGGCTGATTATGAGTACGCTGACAAAGGATTGATCTGGAGTAATTTATTTGAGATCGGAAGACCGGTAAACTATGATCAGCAGGTGCAATTGAACTGGAAAACACCGATACATTTGTTCCCGTATATGAATTGGGTCAATTTGGAAATAGGTTTTACATCTAACTATAACTGGCAGGCACGTTCTACCGTATTTAGAAATGCTCCGACTGCCAATGGAGAAGGACTTGGAAATATTGCCCAAAATTCCAACAGTATCAATATGATCGGAGACTTTGATTTGACTAAATTCTATAATGAGTTCAAAGGTTACAATAAACTCGATTCCATTAAAAGAGGAAGAAATCGTGAGATTGATTCCCTGACTCGTGCGTTTGAAGAGCAGGCACTGAGCAAGGCGAAAAGAAGACAAGGGAAAAAAGCACACAAGTTCAAAAATAAATACAGAGGCCAGGATTATGGGTGGATGGTTTTGTCCAGCATTAAACGTGTGAATTTCAATTACAACCAAACCAACGGAGCGGTAATTCCGGGAATTTTGGCCGAACCTAACTTCTTCGGATTTGGGAATGACGGAGGTTCTCCGGGTGCAGGATTCATTTTTGGTACCGAATTCGATATCAAACGTAAATTCATAGAATCAGGAAACGATTGGGTTACAAGAAGTGACCAGTTACTGGAACCTTATCAGATAACAAGAGGTACAAATTTCACGGCCCAGTCATTGATCGAACCTTTCCCTAAATTGAGGATTGATTTGAACGCTAAACGCTCGTCGAGCTTCAGAAGTATAGAAACAGGATTCAATTTAAAAGACTCGAACAATCCGTACGTCAATACTTATGTAGATCGTTTTGAGACTTTGAACAGCAGCAACATTGCTATTTCAACTTCATTCCAGGATCCGGACCAGATGTTCCAGACATTTGTGGACAATACCAGGATAATTTCCCAAAGACTAGGTATGGCAAATGGAATGGCTCCGTTGGGAGACGGTTATTATGATGGTTACGGATTGTCTAATTACGATGTGTTGGTGCCGGCATTTATTGCAGCAGTAGAAGGAAGAAATGCGGAGAATTCTTCATTGGGTCATAACCGTAAGATTCCATTACCAAACTGGAATATTACTTATACCGGATTGACAAACATTCCAATGGTTAACAGAGTGTTCCAGGTGTTTGAGCTTTCTCATTCGTACCTGTCATCTTACACGGCAAACGGAATCCAATCCAACCCTAATTATTTTGTAAATCCGATGGAAAGGGATCTGAACAATAATTTCTATTCTGAAAACATCTACGGAAGCGTAAATATGATTGAATCATTCTCTCCGCTTATCGGGGTAGATATGACGTTCAGAAACAATTTCCAGCTGAGGGCACAATATATCCGTGACCGTATGCTGACCATGAGCTTGAGCAACTATACAATGACCGAGGATTACGGGACAGAATATGTTTTGGGGATGGGTTATGTAATGAAAGATTTGAAATTTAAAATGCGTTACCAGGGAAGACAGAAAACGTTTACAGGTGATTTGAACTTCCGTGCGGATGTGAGATTGAGAGACAGCGAAACCCGGATCAGAAGGATACTGGAAAATGACTCACAGGTAACGGGAGGCCAAAAATTAGTATCAATCATGTTCTCTGCGGATTACGATTTCAGTAAAAGCTTCAATCTTAAATTTTTCTGGGATCAAATGATGACCGAATATAAAATTTCAACTGCCTATCCTATATCGACAATCCGCGCAGGTTTAAGCGCAACCCTAACATTTGGAAATTAATTAATCAAAATATTTTAAAATGAATATCCCACAAGATTTAAAGTACAGTAAAGACCACGAATGGGTAAGAGTAGAGGGCGACGTAGTAACAATCGGAATTACCGATTTTGCACAAGGTGAATTAGGGGACATTGTTTATGTAGATGTAGATTCTCAAGGTGAAACACTTGGAGCCGAAGAAGTATTTGGGACTGTAGAAGCGGTAAAAACGGTTTCAGATCTTTTTATGCCTTTAAGCGGTGAGGTTCTTGAATTGAACTCGATCCTCGAAAGTGAGCCCGAAAAAATAAATTCAGACCCCTATGGAGATGGCTGGATCATCAAAGTAAAAATGTCTGATAGTTCGGACTTAGATAATCTATTAGATGCTGCAGCGTACAAAGAGCTCATTGGCGGATAAAAGTTTTATGTTTTTCCGTATCCTGTTTTACGGATATACGACCCTGCTTTTTCTGGTAACATTAATTCCTATTAAAATTTTTAAGGGACAAGGAAAAGGCTGGCTGAATTTTTTGGCATTTAGTCATTCGGATAAAATCGTTCATTTTCTCTTATTTTTTATGATGACAGGATTGCTTTACCTGTCATATCAATTCAGTAAAAAATTCTGGTATTTTATAATCCCCGTGATTACGGGGATTACGATTGAAATACTTCAATATGCTATGCCTACAGGGCGTACCTTTGATATCCTGGACATAGCGGCAAACATGATGGGGACATTTGCCGGATTCTTTTTACTCATTAAGCGCCGGTAAAATAACTCCAGATTGTATTCGGCTGATATAATTCAAATTATTTTAAATTCTAAAATGCCCAATTTTTTTCATCTTTGCAAAGCAAATAAAAGCTATGGCAATTCAGAAACCATCAATCCCGAAAGGAACAAGAGATTTTTCACCCGAAGAGGTAAGCAAACGTCAGTATATTTTTGACAAAATTCGTCATCAGTTTCAATTGTTTGGTTATTCGCCGATTGAAACACCTTCGTTTGAGAATCTTTCTACTTTGACGGGGAAGTATGGGGAAGAAGGCGACCGGTTGATTTTTAAAATCCTGAATTCGGGAGATTATCTGGCAAAGGCAGATGAAAAATTATTACAGGAAAAGAACAGCCAGAAACTCATTTCCCAAATCTGCGAAAAAGCATTGCGTTACGATTTGACCGTTCCTTTTGCGCGGTATGTAGTACAGCACCAGAATGAGATTACATTCCCATTTAAACGCTATCAGATGCAGCCCGTTTGGCGCGCTGACCGTCCGCAGAAAGGACGTTTCCGTGAATTTTACCAGTGCGATGCTGATGTTGTAGGAAGCGATTCTTTATTGCAGGAAGTAGAACTGATTTCACTTTATGATTCAGTTTTTTCTGAATTAAATGTTCCCGCAGAAATCCATTTCAACAACCGGAAAATTCTGAGCGGATTGGTAGAGGTCGCTGATATTTCCGATAAATTGATTGATTTCACCGTTGCACTTGATAAATTGGATAAAATCGGGGAAGATAAAGTTAAAGAGGAAATGCTTCAGAAGGGAATATCTGAAACTGCCATCCAAAAGCTTTCACCCTTATTCATAATGTCCGGCGATTTCAATTCACAATTAAATTCATTGGGGCAAATCCTAAGCACTTCCGAAACAGGAATGAAAGGAATCGAAGAGGTTCGTTTCGTATTTGAAAAAATAGAGAGTTTAGGATTGAATTCTTCTGAACTTATTCTGAATTTGACGCTTGCACGGGGACTCGACTATTATACAGGAGCTATTTTAGAAGTCAAAGCTAAAAACATACAGCTTGGCTCTATCGGCGGCGGCGGTCGCTATGACGATCTGACGGGAATTTTCGGCCTGAAAGGAATTTCAGGTGTGGGGATTTCGTTTGGATTGGATAGGATTTATCTTGTATTGGAAGATTTGAACTTATTCCCGGAATCCATCGAAAATACGCTTGATATTTTGTTCATCAATTTCGGAGAGAAAGAATCCGAAAAAGCCATGAAGCTTGCACAATCCCTGAGAGAACTTGATTTTCGCTGCGAAGTTTATCCTGACAATGCCAAATTGAAAAAACAAATGCAGTATGCCGATAAAAAGGCTGTCAGATATGTAATTATCATTGGTGAAGAAGAATTGAATTCGGGAAAAGTAACTGTGAAAAATATGATCTCCGGAGAGCAGGATTCTATTTCGGATGAAGAGCTGATGCAATATTTAAATTCCTGATTTTTCTATTCCCTGTTAAATAAAAATTAAAGTTTCACTATTTTTTCTATCTTTGATTTTGCTCAAAAAGCGAAACACTGAGGATGAAAAAATACTTTTTACTATTTTGCGTATTTAACGCCCTGATAATCAATGCGCAAAATATAACTCTTGAAAATATCTGGGGCGGTAAATATTATCCGCAATCTTTATGGGGAATTAATTCGATGAATGATGGAGAGCATTACACCATACAGGAACAGGATGGTGTATATAAATATGCTTATCAGTCTTTCATCAATCAGCAAAACTCAAAGGAACTCGTAGTTGCGGGCGCATTTGACGCTTATGAATTCAGTTCAGATGAAAAATATATTTTGGTTCTGACCGAATCGATTCCGATTTATCGTCATTCCGTAAAAGGAAAATGGCAGGTTTATGACCGAGAAAAGAAATCTTTCCAAACCATTTTCGACGGAAAATTGATTCAGGAACCGACTTTTTCGCCTGATGCCAAGAAGGTCGCATTTGTTTTTGAGAACAATTTGTACTTTCAGGATTTATCTACAAATAAAGTAACTCAAATTACAAGGGACGGTAAAAAAAATGAAATCATTAACGGGATCTGTGACTGGGTTTATGAAGAAGAATTTGGATTTGTTCGTCATTTTGACTGGAACGCAGATGGTTCTGTCGTTGCATTTGTCCGGTTTGACGAGAGTGCTGTAAAGGAATTCTATATTCCGATTTATGGCAGAAATTTGTATCCCGAAGAAATGCGATTCAAGTATCCGAAAGCAGGCGAAGAAAATTCAAAAGTGAGTTTACATTTATTTGATTTGAAGTCAAATAAAATTGAAAATGTTTCACTTTCTTCAGTCGAGAATTATTACATCCCGAAAATTAAATTTACAAAAGATAAAAATACACTGGCAGTTCTCACTTCCAATCGTCATCAGAACAAAGTTGATGTGAGTTTCGTGGATATTTCGTCCCAGAAAGTTTCGAAATTGTTTACAGAAACAGATAAAGCCTGGATAGAAACCGATAATTTTACCTTTGAATTCTTGGAAAACAATCATTTTTTATGGACTTCTGAACGGGATGGGAACCGCCACATTTACCAATATGACAAATCCGGAAAATTAGTAAATCAAATCACTAAAGGAGATTGGGAAGTAACGGAATATTATGGATTTGACCCGAGCGATAAAACGGTTTATTTCCAGTCTAATTCATTTAATGGAAAAAGGATTTCTACCGAAAAGCATATTTACAAAGTAAATTTAGATGGTTCCAAAATGCAGATACTTTCGTTGAAAAACGGCATCAACTCTGCAGATTTCAGCAGGAATTTTAAATACTTCATCCATAATTTTTCATCTGTTTCAGAACCGACTGTTTTTAACTTAAATGACGGAAAAAAACCATATGAATATGGTGTGATTCTGAACAATAATGAAATCAAAAACCGATTGGTTTCAGATCATATGGGAACCAAAGAATTATTTACCATCAAAACCGGGAAGGGTGTGGAGTTAAACGCATGGATCATCAAACCCAAAGATTTTGACCCGAAAAAGAAATATCCCCTTTTGATGTATCAGTACAGCGGTCCCGGGTCACAGGAAGTTTCAAATTCATGGTATGATATAAATGACCAGTGGCATTTGATGCTGGCTCAAAAAGGCTACCTGGTGGTTTGTGTGGACGGGCGTGGTACTGGCGGAAAAGGGACCGAATTCAAAAAGCAGACATATTTGAACTTAGGCAAAATGGAAGTAGAAGACCAGATTGATGCAGCAAAGGTTTTTGCAAAATATGAATATGTGGACGCTTCACGGATTGGAATCTGGGGTTGGAGTTATGGCGGATTCATGTCAAGTAATGCGATCCTGAGAGCAGGTGATGTTTTCAAGATGGCGATTGCCGTTGCTCCTGTGACGAACTGGAGGTATTATGATACGGTTTATACCGAAAGATTTTTGCGTACACCCCAGGAAAATCCGAAAGGTTATGATGAAAATTCACCGATGACTTATGCCGGTCAGTTCAATGATAGAGAAGATAAATTTCTTCTGATCCATGGAACGGCTGATGACAATGTTCACTTTCAAAATTCGATGGAATTATCGGAATCACTGATTCAGGCTGACAAGCAATTTGAAATGATGATGTATCCCGATAAAAATCATGGAATTTATGGAGGCAAAACCCGAATTCAGCTTTACCGTAAAATGACCAATTTTATTTTAGAAAATCTATAGAAACTAAAACTTATGTGGAAAAATCACCCTAAAGCGTTACCCTTCCTGTTTCTTTCTGAAATGTGGGAACGTTTCGGTTATTATCTGATGATAGGAATTTTCACACTTTATCTCAAAGACGTTGAAAGCGGATTTGCCATGACCGAAAAGGAAGCGGCCGACTTGTACGGAACTTTTATCGCACTGGTTTTTCTCACACCATTCATCGGAGGATTGATTGCCGATCGTTATTGGGGTTACCGGAAATCCATCCTCATTGGCGGATTGCTCATGGGAACGGGTTATGTACTGATGAGCGTGCACAATATCACGGCTTTGTACGTCGCGATGACTTTGGTGATTCTCGGAAACGGATTCTTTAAACC
>CAZKOC010000111.1:0-7029 GCA_964554275.1 uncultured Weeksellaceae bacterium | reverse complement strand
CTTACCGAAGATTCGGAAGATGTCCGGAAAATTTATCGAAAAGCCAACGAAAAAGATATAGAAACCTGGCAGGGGGCTCAATCGAAAGAAAAGGAAACCATGATGAAGGCAAGACGAATTGCGGTGAATCTTGGTTTGGAGATGAAAATTTCAGATGTAGAGTACCAGGGTGACGGTAACAAGGTAATTTTCTATTATACGGCTGAAGGACGCGTTGATTTTCGGGTATTGATCAAAGAATACGCTTCGGCTTTTGGTGTCCGGATTGAAATGAAACAAATCGGTTATCGTCAGGAAGCTGCAAAAGTCGGGGGAATTGGTTCCTGCGGGCGCGAATTGTGCTGCTCCACCTGGTTAACGGATTTTCGTTCTGTCAATACCACTGCGGCGCGCTATCAGCAGCTTTCCATCAACCCTCAGAAATTGGCGGGGCAATGCGGTAAACTGAAATGTTGTTTGAATTACGAACTGGATTCTTACTTAGACGCGCTGGATGAATTTCCTTCGATGGAATCAACCTTTGAAACAGAGAAAGGAACCGCGGTCTGTGTAAAGGTTGATGTATTCAAAAAAGAAATGTGGTTTACCTATGAAAACAGAGGCGTAAACTGGCATAAGTTCTCAGTGGAGCAAACCCGGGAATTTATATCTTTGAGTAAAGAAGGTCAGAAACTGGCGGCTTTGGAGGATTTGGCAAAAGAATTGGTAGAAGTAAAAAAAGAATTTATTGATGTAATTGAAGAGAATTCACTGGAACGTTTTGAGAAGAAAAATCGAAACCGTAACCGGAATAAAAGCTTCAATAAAAAACCGGGTAATTCCAATCCGAATTCTAATTCAAACCAAAAAAGAGAAGCAACCAGTCAAAAGCCCAAAAACCCAAATCAGCGGCCTAATCCGAATCAGAAAAAAGAGATAAAAAATACCGAGCCGAAAAACCCGAATCAAAATCCGCAGGCGAAAAGTAACCGGCCAAAGAATAACAATTCAAAAAACAGAAATAAACGTGGTCCTCAAGACAGAAATGACAAAGATTAGTCTGTACAGTGTTTTATTTACTGCGTTTCTATTCTTTACGCAGTGCGATTCTCCTCATTATTACCAGGAACAAAAATCTGTGGGGAAAGAATGGAATAAGGATTCAGCTGTTACATTTAATATTGAAATAAAAGACACGACAGACGCATACAATTTCCTGTTTCTTTCAAGAAATACAAATGAGTATCCGTACAGCAACTTGTATGTTTTCACGAAATTAATTGACCCGAAAGGACAAGAGTTTAGTGACACTTTGCAATACTATCTTGCTTTTCAGGATGGAGAATGGATAGGAAAAGGACAAAATTTAAAAGAACTTTACCTGGTATACAGGGAAAACATTTCCCTGAAAGACACGGGTGTATATAAGCTTTCCGTATGGCATGGAATGCGAGATGAAAATTTAACTGGAATTGAAGATTTAAGTTTAATTGTCGACAAAAATACCGCACGATGAGAACGCAAAATAAACCGGCAAAACCGACTGCTGCAAAAAAAACAAAAAAACCATATTCTCTCCGCAGAATTATGGCGATTACCTGGGGATTATTTGTTGTTGGGTTATTTGGAATTTTCCTTCTGTTTTGGGGAACTTCAAAGGGATTGCTTGGAGAAATGCCCGATATAGCCGATTTGGAAAATCCGGATATCTATGTTTCATCCGAAATTTATTCCTCGGACGGAGTATTATTGGATCGGTTTGAAACCGAAAAAAGAATCCCAGTTACTTATGCGGACATTCCTCAGCACTTAGTAGATGCGCTGTTGGCAAGAGAAGACATTCGTTACAGGGATCACTCAGGAATTGATGCGAGAAGTACCATGAGAGCAATTACATCTGCGGGAGAATCCGGTGGAGCAAGTACCATTACGCAGCAGTTGGCAAAACAGTTGTTTACAGTAAACCGTTCGCAAAGTAAAATTGGTCGTGCCGTTCAAAAAATCAAGGAATGGGTAGTTGCCGTAGAGCTGGAAAAACGCTACACCAAAGATGAAATTATTGCGATGTATCTCAATAAATTTGACTTTGTTTACAATGCGAACGGAGTGGAATTAGCTTCAAAAGTTTATTTCAATACCACCACAAGTAAGCTGACGGTGGATCAATCGGCTCTTTTGGTAGCAATGCTCAAAAACCCGGTGCGTTATAATCCACTCAGAAACCCGAATGACGCAATGCACGAAAGGAATGTAGTAATAAACCAAATGGTAAAATACAATCTTCTTAATAAAAGTGAAGCAGAAGCTGCTAAGGCAAAACCTCTCGGTTTGGACAAACAGGAAATCAATACCATCAGCGAATCTTATTCGGCTTACTACAAACAAGCTCTGAGAAGAGAAATTCAAACCTATCTTGACAGTTTGAGCAAACAAACCGGAAAAAAATACAATCTTTACAAAGACGGCCTTAAAATTTACGTAACACTCGATTCACGTATGCAGAAACTGGCGGAGGATGCTGTGGCTAAACATTTGAAAACGATTCAGAAAACCTTCTTTGAAGAACAAAAAAATAATAAACGGGCTCCGTTCTATGGCCTTTCCGAAGACAAAAGACAACGGATTTTTCAAAAATCAATGCGCACTACGGATCTGTATAAGCTAATGAAATCCAAAGGAAAATCTGAAGAAGAAATCCTTGCGGAATTCAACAGAACGAGAGATTCCGTTAAAATATTTACATGGGATGGTGTGAAATATCAGAAGAATATGTCACTCATGGATTCCATCAAATACCATAAGCATATCTTACAGTCCGGAATGATGGCGATGGATCCTAAAGATGGGACGATCAAAGTCTGGGTAGGTGGGATTAACTGGGATTATTTCAAATTTGATCACGTAAAACAAGCCCGCAGACAGGTTGGTTCGACCTTCAAGCCTTTTGTATATGTGACCGCAATTAACCAGATGAATTATACACCCTGCCATACGGTTTCTAATGATTATTTCAGCGTAGGTAACTGGAAGCCGAGAAATGCCAACGGAAAGTATGGAGGCTCACAGGATTTGAGGACTGCTCTGGCCTTCTCTACCAATGTTGTAACGGCACGCCTTATCGTTCAGACCGGCGTTGACCCGGTGATACAGCTGGCCAGGGAACTTGGGGTAGAAAGCCCGATTCCCAGAGATTATACAATCTCGCTAGGTTCGGCGGATTTGACTGTTTATGAAATGGTCGGAGCAATGAGTGCATTTGCCAATCACGGAATTTATATAAAACCCGAACTGATTGTAAGAATTGAAGATAAAACCGGAAGAACCATTAAGGACTTCCGTCCTGAAACACGTGAGGTTGTCAATGAATATGTAGCTTATGCCATGATTGATTTGATGAAAGGTGTAACGGATAGAGGAACCGGTAGCTGGGTAAGATCAAAATATGGGATCACAAGTGAAGTCGCTTCTAAAACCGGAACGACCAACGACCAATCTGATGGGTGGTTTATAGGAATTACTCCTAATCTGGTTGGAGGTGTTTGGGTTGGTTGTGAAGACCGGTTTGCACATTTCCAGGGAATTGCCCGCGGGCAGGGAGCCGCAACCGCTTTGCCTATTTGGTCTTATTTTATGCAAGGCGTTTATAAAAATGGAAATCAGTTTGGGGTAACTGTGGATGATAAATTTGAAAAGCCTGCAGATATTGATCAAAAATGGGATTGCTCTTCTCTTTCAGGATTCCATTCATACGGAAGTATGGGAGGTACTTTTGATTACGATTATTCCAATGCTACGGAATACCAGGATCCGCTCCAGAATGTCAATAACAATTCTGGAGGAAGTGATTCGATTAATTTTAATCAGTAAATAATTTCATTTTATATAATAAGAAAGCCTCCAACCGGAGGCTTTCTTATTTTGTTAATTAATTTAATGGATGCAAAATAACACTACCAAGGAATAAATAGTTATTACGATGAGAATGCAAAAGATATTAATTATAAACAATGAAAAACCTTTGAGCCTCGATATCCATTTCTTTTCTCCGTAAACCTTGCTGTGTGCCCTGAAAAAATAAAAGAATACATATCCGGAACAAACCAGAAGAAATAAAAAATTAATCCATTCTGTTATAACATTATTGCCAAAAAGTTCAACTAAAAATCCGGTTAGGGTCATAATAGTATTTGCAATTAAGAGAAAAGAAAAATAATGAAGCGTAAAAATTCCATGATCAAAATAATACCACCTCTTTTTACCATGAAATAACCACAACCAGAACGCGAAAATAGGAAGATAAACAAATAAGACTTTTGAGGAATTTCTTACCAGCATCTCTGTCACCTTTTCCCGAAACTCCTTATTTGTGCTTTGTTTTTTTACTTCAATTATCCGTTTGATTATTTTGTATTCCGCCCAGTTAAGTTTATTGTTTTCCGATTGGGCGTTTTGGATGGAGTCTAATTCCGCTACCGTTTTCATGTTGAGAAAATCTTTCCCGTAAGACACTCCCGTTCTGTCAATTTCGGTTGGTAAATTTAATTGAGATTCCGCTTCGCTTGGAGGATTGTCATCGAAATCAGGTAAAATTGCCGGAAGGAAAAACGCTATGAAACTGACGAATATATAAAGCTTAACCGGAGCGACATAAGCTGCTCTTTTTCCGGAAAGGTATTCCTGAGTTAATTTTCCCGGTTTGAATAATAGTGTCTTTACCGTTTTCCAAAAGCTTCCGTCATAATGCACCAAGTCCTCCACAAAATGCGTGAACAAATAATGAAAAGAGTGTCTCGGCTCAACATTTTCCTGGCCGCAATGAGAGCAGAATCTTTCCTTTACCTGATTTCCGCAGTTCAGGCAGGTTTTATCTTCACGTAATTTGTGAGCCATTGTATTGTTTTGCTTAATAGGTCTCCCTGAATTATTTCAAATTTTCAATACCCATATTCCACAGCGTAAATGCATATTTATCTGCGGCTTCATTGATGATGACCTCTGTTGAACGCCCTGCGCCATGCCCTGCTTTTGTTTCAATTCTGATTAAAACAGGGTTTTTACAACTCTGTTTTGCCTGAAGCTCAGAAGCAAATTTGTAGCTGTGTGCCGGAACTACACGGTCATCATGGTCACCTGTTGTTACCAGAGTTGCCGGATAGCAAACATCTTTCTTTACATTATGAACAGGTGAATAACCTTTCAGGTATTCAAACATTTCCTTGTTGTCGTTCGCAGTTCCATAGTCATAAGCCCATCCTGCACCTGCTGTAAAGGTATGGTAACGCAACATGTCCAAAACACCAACTGCAGGTAATGCTACTTTTACCAGGTCAGGCCGCAAAGTCATAGTTGCCCCCACTAGTAGTCCTCCGTTAGAGCCGCCGGAAATTGCCAGATAATCTGTTGAGGTGTAGTTTTCTTTCTTTAAATATTCTGCCGCCGCAATGAAATCATTAAATACATTTAATTTGTTCATTTGTCGTCCGCCATCGTGCCATTTTTGACCGTACTCACCACCTCCGCGTAAATTAGCCACGGCATAAATCCCTCCGTTTTCCATCCAGATAGCATTGGTAACGCTAAATGAAGGAGTTAGACTGATGTTAAATCCACCATAACCATAAAGAATGGTAGGATTTTTTCCATCTAATATGATTCCTTTTTTATAAGAAATCATCATTGGAACTTCGGTTCCGTCGGCAGAAGTGTAGAAAACTTGCTTTGATTCATAATTATCAGGATTGAATTTAATTTCAGGACGTTTGTACAAGTTTGAATTTCCCGATTCCACATCAAAATCATAAGTAGTTCCGGGTGTTACATAATTGCTGAAGGAATAGTAAATTTTCTTTTCTTCTTTTTTGCCTGAAAATCCGGATGCGCTTCCTTGTCCGGGCAATTTTATGTCTCTGATTTTTTTTCCTGAATGATCAAATTGTTGTACAATGTCCAAAGCATCAATCATATAATGTGCAAATAAATAGCCGCCTGCGGTAGAAATATCCAAAACATTTTCTGTTTCAGGAATTACGTCAATCCAATTCTCAGGAGTTGGGTTTTTAACGTTAACTTTTACCAGGCGGTTGTTGGGGGCATTTAAATTGGTCAACAGGTAAATTTCATCTCCCACGTTGTCTACAAATCCGGTGGAAGTATCAAAATTGCCTAAGATTGTAACAATTTGAGCATCCTTCTTAGTTAAATCTTTGATATACAATTCATTCCCGGTTGTTGAAACTGAAGTTGAGATTACGAGAAATCTTTCATCTTCTGTTACTCCTCCGCCAATGTATCTTCTCGGGGTTTTCTCTCCTCCGAAAACCAAAACATCATTTTTTTGCGGAGCCTTTAATTTATGAAAGAAGAATTTGTGTTGATCTGTCATCTGTGAAAGCTCGCTTCCTTCAGGTTTGTCATAACTTGAATAATAGAAACCCTCATTTCCTTTCCAGGAAACACCGCTGAATTTTACATTAATCAGAGTATCTTCAATGATTTTATTTTCTAAAGCATTTACTACGATAATTTTGGTCCAGTCCGAACCACCTTCGGAGATCTGGTAAGCACACAAAGAACCGTCTTTGGAAAAACTGATTCCGGCCAAAGAAGTAGAGCCATCTTTGGAGAACTTATTAGGATCCAGAAACACTTCTTCTTTTCCGGTATCGGTTTGTCTGTAAAGCACAAAATGTTGCTGCAAACCATTATTTTTATAATAATAAATATATTTTCCTTCTTTGAAAGGCGCAGAAATTTTTTCATAATTCCATATATCTGTCAATTGTTTTTTGAGCTGGTCACGAAGCGGAATCTGATCAAGATAGCCGAAAGTTACTTTGTTTTGCGCATCGACCCAGGATTTGGTTTCGGAAGATAAATCATCTTCCAGCCATCGGTAGGGGTCCTCCATTTTTATGTTGAAGTATTCATCAACATGGTTGATTTTTTTGGTTTCGGGATATTTGAGGCTGGATTGCGCGTTGAGGTTCATCAGGAAGGTAAGTAAAAACAATTTGATCAATAAATTCTTCATAATATAAACTTTTTTAAAGT
>CAZKOC010000110.1:0-7047 GCA_964554275.1 uncultured Weeksellaceae bacterium | reverse complement strand
GCATTCCAAATTCATATTTTTTCTGTTTAAATAATGGCATTGACTTCTGTTGCCACAAAAAAGCTTCATTAGGATAATGAACTAATGCCGAATCTAAATAATTTTGATAATTCGGATGGAGAAAAGAGTACTGAAATGCGCCATTTATCAAATACTTTTCAAATATATCTTTCTTGTTTAATTCCTGATCCGTTTTTTTAGTTTGACAGCTTAATAAACAGAAAATGTTAAATAAGAGAAATAAAACTGGTGTTTTCATAAAATATTTAGGTTAGAATATGTGATATTAAATTAGATTTAAGAATTTGTTACAAATGGATTTAGTTCCATGAATTTGCTGTAAGTAAAATTATAGGGCTGGTTGGTCATATCAAATTCCTTTACCTCACCCTTATGTTTTAAAATCATACGGTTAAGCATATTTTTTATTTCGTTGTAAATTATCATGCCGTTCTCGGTAAATATTTTATCAGGTTGTTTGTAGTGTGGGAATTTATTCATTGTTATTTACCAACTCTCTCATTCCATAGAAGTCAATCGCTTTCTGCTTCAGCGGATTTTTACTCCACTCCGCCCATTTTGCCTTATAGGGGTTATAACCGCATTTCAAAGGTTTGGAATAAATATTCTCAGGATTTTTACGATAAGCACGACAGTCTGTACAGATGTAGCGAAACTCGCAATCTTTACAAACTTCTATTTGGTCTTTGGTGATGTTCCAGTATTTTTTGAAACCGGGTTTGTTGAGCGCTTCTTCCAGCATGGTGTCTTTTATATTACCGAAACTTTCCGGCATAGACGGACAATTTTTGATGTTACCGTTTATGTCAATTGCCATTTTCATATTCAGGCAGGAATTATTGTTAATAGCTTCTAGTACTTTGGGTAAGTTGATATTGAAATACTTCATATCTACAACTCCACAAGATTTAAAAGAAGTGATTGGTTTTATTGTAAAAATGCGGTCAAACAGAATTTTGTTGTCCCAGTATTGGGCTTTGTCTTCTGGCGCGGCGAAGAAAACTACTTTTGTGAGTTGATTGAGTTTATGATTAAGCGCTTTAAATAATTCCTCATTTATGGCAGAATGACACTTTGAAGTAATTTCAAATGATTTGATTCTTGTATCTACAAAGTATTCGAAAATATGCTGAAAGTCTTTTTCTGATAATTCTTCATAGAAAACCATTACTACATCTTTGCAGCCTAAACTCTCAATTTGCGGAACTAACTCTTTTAACCAACTTATATTTTCTTTTTTCAGTTCCAAAACCGTATTTGTGATATGAGCAGGAACGAGAAATTCTTTATTCAACTCGGGAAATAAATCAAATTCATCTTCTTCACAGTAAAAACCGTATTCTTTCTCGTCCATATAGGCAAGGTATTCTGTGATGACTTCTTGGTTTTCTACGCCGTAGATTTGTAAAACTTCTTCTATCGGTTTTTTGTCGTTCAGTTCTTCTAAAACTTCTACCATATCATTAGGTATAAAATCGGAAGCCTGTCGCTGCAAATCACAAACCAAAGAACGGGCTGCACCCTTTACAATTAAACAGTTAGCGAAGGTTTTGAAGTGAGTCATTAATTTAGAGGGAAATTATGTTTTTGTAAAATTTCTGAACTGGATATTTATCTGTATTATGAAAAGGACTATTCACAGATTTGCTCAAAATTTTATAATTAGATATCTCATTACTTTTTCTAAACTCAAAAGTTTGAAAAAATAATGGAAGTTCTTTTTTATTCTTCTCAACAAATAATTCAAATTCTCTCTTAGTCATAGCTTAAGTATTCTGCGATTTTTTTTTCTAGATGGTAATTACACGGATAAGATACCATTCCAAATTGACCGACAGGATTAACTTCTAAAAAATAATATTGTCTGTCTTTTGAGACTATCATATCTATAGATCCGGATTTTAAATCCAGATTTTTCATCAACTTCTCTAACTTCTCTTCAATATCTTTAGGTAATTGGAATGGCACAGTTCTATTGGGTTTATTATCATTATAATGCCGGAAATCTATTTTAGTTTGCTTGTCCTTTTGAGACATAATAGTCATTGGGAAAAATCTACCATCTAAATAAAATATTCTCAATTCATACTTTTTCTCTATAAACTCTTGAAAGAATGTAAGACCATAGCATATATTTTGATTTTCTTCGTTAAATAACTCGGTATAGGCATTGCCTGTGTAATCTTTTAATTCAATGTGTCCACCTTCATTAATTGGCTTGTAAATATATTTTTTATCTGATTCTTTCAATTGATCTGTTAAAACAAAATGAGGTACCATTAATCCTAATTTTTTAGCTTTTTTCAGTACTAATAATTTATTTGTTTTTGAATTAAAATAGCGATTAAGATGTTTTTTCTCACACAATTTATCTTCTACATATTGTAAAATTTTAACTTGATTTTCTTCTAGCAAATACTGAACTTGAAGCGAGGCAGAATTTGAGCTGCTTAAGCTTGAAAATATTCCTCTTCTGTACCAGTAAGATGTAAAATCATTGACATCCCAATCTTCAATTTTTATTTTTTCATTAAATTTTATTTGATATAGCGAGCTTTCATTTATTCTAAAAAATGACTGTCCTGTAAAATACAACCAATCAATAACACTATTGGTTGAAGGATCTAAAGTAATAGAATGTATTAGCACCATATATTCAAATAAAAAAGGCTATTCATATAAATAGCCTTTGAAACTTAAGACGACTAGCAAGGATAATTAAAATGGTGTACGTATGAATTACGTGTTCCATCATCATTATACCCAATATTATCACAGTCACTTCCACCATTTGTACATTCACCTTCAAAGTATTCAGTTCCAGGCCAATTCGCCCCTCCTTGTATGAATTCTAATTCAGAATTAGGCAAACGAGATTGACTCTTAAACTCTTTTAATGATTTCATTTTTTTCATAATTAAAAATTTATTGATTAAACATTGATTCGTGTATATTCCATTTAAATTCTTGATATTCTATACTCGACAACCCTATGGACTTTCTGTTTTTATTAATTTGTATTGTATCAAATCTCACCATTTTCTCACCAAAACTCTCATGAGTTCCAAATGTCCCATAGACTGTTTTCTTTTCTCTATCGAAGCTTCTTTTATCTACTAAATAAGCCAGGTAGTCTGGAGATGCAGTACCCATCTTAGTAAACCTCAAAAGTTCATCTTGGAAAAATTTGTATTCATTTTCATTAACATCATCGGAAATGTGATTATAAACAACACGTAAATCTACCATTTCTTCATATTTTGGATAACCAACCATTCTAAAATCTGGATAACCATATTTTTTGAAAATATATTTGAGTAATTTGATATGAACTATATCCAAAGAATCTTCTCCCTTTTTCCCTCTAAACTGTTGATCTACCTTATGCATCGCAATTAGAGTGTCCTTTAAAGTTCTGTTGATATTATTCTTACATTCTTGTTCCCACTGAGTAATTTCTTCCTTATACACATTTGCTTTATTCCAAACTTCCGACATAAGACTATCGTATTCAATATATTTATGTCTGTAATCCCAAGTAGTAACCAGTTTTTTAACAGTAGGTTTCAACACTCCATAATGTCCAGTAAGATACGCGACCATCGCATAGGTTTGCAATTCTCGTGTTTCAATCTGGTTCAGAGGCTCATATTCTTTAAACAAACTATCCAAAATTTCAAAAGAACACTCATAATTTCCTGTCCAATAAAGACTATCTGCCTCATACACTTTCAGGTAATAAGGAATATAGTTTACCTCTCTTTTTACTTCAGTTGTTTTTTTACAGTTGCTAAGACAAAAAAATACTATCAAAAAGCTTCCCATTATCACATTTAAAAAGATTTTCTCTAAATTCATAAACTTTCTTTTCTGCTCAACTTATCAATTATATGGATTTCAATTAAAATATTTCCAAACTTAAGAAACAAACCGCCAGGTTCTTATACAGAAAATTATATAACCTTATATAAATTTTTATATAAAGAAGTTTATAGAATTTTCTTTTTTTATGTTTAATTTTATCGTCAACCAATACACAAAACTTAATGAAAATCGCGGAGAAGCTTAGAAAACATCGGGAGAAAAAAGGCTATTCACAGGAATCGATGGCGTACAGCATAGGAGTCAGTTATGTAACTTATCACAATATGGAAAAAGGAAAATCAGATATCAGGTTTTCAATATTAGAAAAATGCGCAGGAGTGTTGGAAATTCCATTATTAGACTTATTGCCTGATTGTCATACAGATTATTGTAAACAAAAATCTCTAAAATCAAAAATAAATTAAATGCGAAAATTGAACTCCTGCCCATTTTGTAAAACAAAATAAAGAAAGAAACTCAATAAAAATTACCTATTTGTTTTGTGCTCAAATTTATAAGACCCGTATATAAGGAATGGGAAAATTATTTCACGGCATCTTAACCTCAATCAAAACGCTCCAATCATTTGGTTGTATCTCGAAAGAGGAAATATTTGCGGGTATCAGCAGGCATTCATATTTATTCAATTCAACTTCCGAATTATGTGTAATGAATTTTGTACTTCCTTCAGTACAAACATAGATATGGAAATCGTCATTTTTATTTATCAGATTTCTTTTATTCCCCTCAAAAATTTGGGTTGAGAAATAGGGGGAATTGATCAATGGAGTAAATTCATCTTTCTTTTTGTTATAAGAAGATTTTATATTTTCAATCGGATTGAAATCAATTGCCTGCAAAGCCAGGTCTGTGTGGAGCTCGCGTTTGTTCCCGTCTTTGTCGATCCGGTCGTAATCATAGATTCTGTAAGTAATATCTGAAGTTTGCTGGATTTCAGCCAGTACAATCCCTGCACCGATGGCATGAACACGTCCTGCCGGAATGTAAGCGGCATCTCCTTTTCCTACCGGGACTTTATGCAGGATTTCCTCTAAAGTTTCATTGTTTAAATGATTTTGATAATCCTTTTTTGCAATTCCTTCCTCAAATCCGATGATTAGTTCTGCGCTTTTCCCGGCATCCATGATGTACCACATCTCTGATTTTCCGAATGAATAATGCAATCGTTTTGCCAGTTCATCATTTGGGTGGACCTGCACAGAAAGTGGCTCTGCAGCATCAATAAATTTAATCAATAGTGGGAATTCTTTTCCAAATTTTCCCCAAACCTTTTTTCCTAAAAGTTTCTCCTGATAAGTTTCAATGATTCCGTTTAAATTTTTTCCGCGTAATTCACCGTTTTCTACCACGCTTACATTTTCCGGAATACCCGATAAACACCAAATTTCTCCCAAATTTTCCATTTGGGATTCTTTCGGCAGAATGGTATTCAGTTTATTTCCACCCCAGATTCTGTACTGCGGAATGGGTTTAAATTTTAACGGATACAATTCAAACATATTACAAAATTACGCTTTTGTAAATTCCTGCATAATATGTGCCGCAAGTTTTGCCGTCCGGTTATCCTGATCATATTCCGGATTTAATTCAACCACATCAAAAAGTTTTATTTTTTTGGATTGAATGATTTTCTGAATGATGGATTTAACCTGAAACGGATTCAGCCCGTTTACACAAGGAGCACTCACGCCGGGCGCAAAAGCGCCATCCAACACATCCAAATCCAAACTCAGGTAAATAACGAAATGTTTATCTAAAAAATTCTCTAGTTGGATCAATGAGTCATTCAAATCCGAATGAATCTCATCTGCCAAAACCGTTTCCACATTTAGCTCTTCTGCTCTTTGGAAAAGCGCTTCGGTATTTCCGGCGGGCTGAATCCCCATACAGAAATAATTGAATTCTCTCCCGTTTTCCAGGCAATAATTAGCCATTTCAAAAAATGGAGTTCCGGATGTGCTGCTTTCTACGGGAATTCTTAAATCGTAATGCGCGTCGATGTTGATAATGCCTACGTCGTTGTAATTTTCTGCCAAAGCCAGAAAATTGCCGAAAGCTGTTTCATGCCCGCCGCCTAACACAATCGGGAAATAATTTTTCTGAATCAATTCAGAAACACATTGGATTTGTTCTTTTCTTGCCCCTTCCAAATCGGTTTTTTCGCAAACCACATTTCCGAAATCTGAAATAGGGAGCTGCCGGCTTTTCGAATAAGGTAAATTGGCGCATGATTTTCGGATCGTATCAGGCGCGTTTTTCGCTCCGATTCTTCCTTTGTTCCTGCGTACACCTTCATCTGAACAAAACCCCAATAAGGCAATATGTATTTCCTGCGCCGGTTTTAAATCATCAAAATTCCGGGTTTGTATAATTTGATGCCAGCGTGTTCCGAGTTCGCCGTCTTCATCGTCAAAACGACCCGTCCATATATTTTGATTTGCAAATTCAATCATGATTTATTTGAATTTAGGGACACTCCACCTGTTGTAAACGGCAAGTACCCTTATGGTTATAATCAAGGCTCCTGAAATGATAAAGTTGAAAGTCCTGTGAACCTCGAAATGATTTAAAGTTAAAAATAAAATAGCTCCTGCCAGGCAGGCTGTAGCATAAATTTCTTTTCTGAAAATCACAGGAGTGGAATTGGTCAGTGTATCACGGATCACACCACCCATCACGGCTGAAAACATTCCCATGATTGCGGCAACTACCGGATGCACCCCAAATTCCAGTGCTTTTTCAGTTCCCAGGATCGTGAAAAGAGCAATTCCCATCGTATCAAACAAAGATAAAGTTTTTCTGTATTGTTGAAGCGGGCTGTACAAAATACGCATCAGCACGATCCCGAAAATAATTGCATAAATGAAATTCACATCATTGATCCAAACCAAAGGATAGCTTCCCAGTAGCATATCGCGCAAGCTTCCGCCGCCAATCGCCGTAATGAATCCAACAAAAGTGACTCCAAACCAGTCCTGCCCGGACTTTTCTCCCGCCGCCAATGCGCCCGATATAGCGAAAACAATCGTTCCTATAATTTCAAAATAATACTGAACAGGCATACATTAAAAATCAAATTTATCTGACTTGTAAAAGTAAAGAAAGAAAATCATTTGTAGATTTATAAATTGATTTAAAAAA